>JBIKQC010000119.1:0-10046 GCA_044349855.1 Saprospira sp. | reverse complement strand
AATATACAGATGCTTTTGTTGCCAAATATGACAGATCCGGAAATTTGCTTTGGGCCAGACAGATGGGTGCAACGAATCAACAGGAGGCCAAGGGTTTGGCAGTTGATAAAAACGGAAATGTAACTGTGACAGGATATTTTATCGATTCCATCATAGTTGATGCCAATACAGTTTTTAGATCAAACGGTTCTTATGATATTTTTGTAATTAATTATAATGCCGCAGGGGTGTACCAATGGGGTTACAGTTTTGGCGGCAGTGGAGTTGATCAGGGTGGTACTGTCGCAGTTGATACTTTCGGAAATGTTTATGCTTCGGGTTATTTTCAACAGACTGCAGATTTCGATCCGGGTGCAGCCACACTTAATTTTAATTCCAATGGTAATGATATCTATGTGATAAAATTTGCACCAAACGGCAGTTTTGAATGGGCAAAACAAATTGGAGGAAATGGAACTGATGAGGTCAAAAATATTAAAGCTGATCAGCATGCAAATATCTATCTCTCAGGTTATTTTTCATTGACCTGTGATTTTAATCCAGGACCTGCGACAAATTATATTGCTTCAGTGGGTAACAATGATGCCTATGTCATGAAACTGAACAGTGCAGGTGATTATGTTTGGGCTAAAACTTTTGGTGGTGCTAATTTTGAAGCTGCAATGGCATTGGCTATTGATAATGACGGAAATGTGTTCTCTACGGGTGCTTTTCAGCTGACCACAGATTTTAATCCGGGCCCTGCAACTTACAACCTCACTGCAAATAATACTGCTTCAGATATTTTTATCAGCAAACTCGATTCAATGGGGGATTTTGTTTGGGCAAAACAATTTGCCGCCCGGAACGGATATAGCCAGGGCAATGCAATTTCTGTTGCTTCAAACGGTGACTTGATCTTAGCCGGTTTTTTTGATGATACGCTAAATTTTGACCCTACTGCATCGAATTTTTCAGTTATCAGTACGTACAATTCAAGCGATGTTTTTATTGCCCGCCTGAACAGTTCAGGTGATTTTCAATGGGCTAAAACCTTCGGAGCTCAGTTCACGGACCGATGTTTTGCTATGTCTTTGGATTTTGAAGATAACATTTTTACCAGCGGTTATTATTTTGGTTATGTCGATTTTAACACAGAATCGGGTGTTTATCTTATGCCTGCCACCACTATCGATGCCTTTCTGCATAAAATTGGTAATTGTACAGCTGTAAGTGCTGTTGATCAGATAAACTCATGCGGTCCATATACCTGGATAGACGGCAATACTTACAATGTTGATGAGAATAATGCCACTTTTACGCTGGCAGATGCTTCTGTTGATGGTTGTGACAGTATTGTTACGCTGAATCTCGAGGTCAGCTCTATTGATACGGTTGTTACCCAAAATGACATTACACTCACTTCAAGTCAGTCTGCTGCTGTTTATCAGTGGGTTGACTGCGATAATGGCAACAGCCCTATCAACGGAGCTGTAAACCAAAGTTATACTGCTACTTTTAACGGTAATTTTGCAGTTGTCATTGACAATGGTGCCTGTACCTATACTTCACCCTGTTTCAGTATAACCACTCTCGCAGTTTCTACTCAAGAAGCTTTGTCTTTCAGCATTCTGCCAAATCCCGCAAATGATATTTTTTATATAATCTGTTCCAAGCAGCCGGAACAGCTGCAGATTTTCGATATGAACGGCAGACTCATCAGATCTGTTGAACAGCCTGATACTGCTGAACCAATTAAGGTAGATGATATGGTTTCAGGTATTTATATCGTCTGTATAAGAGTTGAGGGCAATACATTCCGTCAAAAGCTTCATATCAGTAGATAGGACAGGGGGTCAGCTTCCATCAAAAATAAAGCCATCCAATCGTAAAATTTGGGTGGCTTTATTATTATTAGAAGTTGAATATGATAAAAATTTGATTTATTATTCGTAGTTTAAAATATTTGAGACCGGAATCTGAATTAAACGTTTCTAAAATCAGAGAAGGGTCCTACACATTTTTTTATGAATAAGTAATCGAGCATAAATAATGATATGTTATCAATGAATGGATTTTTTATACTGACAAGGCAGAAAACACAGCTGAAGTGGTACCTTCAGCGAGGCTTTCTAACGAAGTCAGAATGAAAAAGACTTCATTCGCTTCGCAGAGCCTTCGGGTTCAAAGCTATTATTATTTGTGCTTGATTACTTACTATTCAAAGTACAAAATTAATGCTCAAAACAATGCTGTTTCTGCTTTTCATGGCAGTTTTTCCATGCTGCAGGGGCAGGCTTATAAACATGGTTTAGGCCTTAGACTGGGTACAACTTAGGGATTGAGCTACAAAACATTTGTAAGTGATAAGCTTGCTATTTAATAATGAGGTCTAAAGCTTTTGAAGGGCATTTTTATTTCTTTTTACTCAAAGTTTTTATAATTTTCTCTCGTTCTTGTTCTTCCCAATATTCTTGTAAATCCAAATTGACTTTAATGACTTTTATTTTACAGTTCTTGTTGTCGCGACCCAAGTCTTCCCAAACTTTTACGTGATCCTTATTCAATTTTCCTGTCCATACAGTCCAGTAAATCAACAAGTAAAAATCAGCTGCTTCGGTCGGCGTTAATAAGTTTCCTTTTAAGTCCCTAAATTTATTTAGTTCTGCTGTCAGGTCAGAACTGTCTGGCTGATTATACTTTTCGTTCAAATTTAATGAGGGTATAAACTGAAATAGACCTGCATTACAAGAGGTATCAGTCTGTCTATATTCAATGTATTTTCCATTTTTGTCATAAATTGCAGCATCGGGGATACTTTGACCATTCAACACATAGAGAAAATCTTTACTGTTTACCGTCACAATATTAGATGTATCAAGATTATATTTAAGAGCACTTTTTAAAATAGTTTTTTTATTCTCTATCTCCGGGTCTTTAATCCCATATATTTTCTTCATTATTGGTTGACAACTTGCTAATATCAATAGAGAAAATACAAATAAAACTATGTTTTTCATTTTTAAATGTTTTAAAATTGTCATGATCTGTTAATTCCTGAAAATAAACAAAAATATTAAAACTTTATTTATTTTTGATTAAAGCACTGTCCGATTTTAATTTATTTTGATAGAGTTCATTAATTTTTTTCCATTCAGCATCCTTTGACATTTCGTATTTATATACCTCAAATCTGGCTTGTATATATTCATAATTCCATTGCCCTGTTCTTGCACCATGTATCCGCTCAATTTGTTCCACAAAATGTTGAATTTTTGATTCAGGAATTTGATGTTTTTTTAATAGATCAATGAAGGCATTTTTTCTTTCGTTTTCATCCAAAAATTCCCGATTTTTAATTGGTGTAAAACCTTTTTCAATGATCAGCATATCCTCAGCCGCAATCCAGTCTTTTTTTTTCAGATAATCAGATCTTTTATCCGCTACAGACAAAGTATCAATTGTATTTGAGCTTTTTGATTTAGTGCTGTTTTCGCAGGAAATAAACAGAGCTGTTGTGGAAATTAAAAATACGAGAATTTTATTTTTCATTTTGACTTCTTTTATTTAAAATTGAACTAATAACTTTAACATATCCGCTAAGGTTTTTTCTGTTTTGTCTTTCGGGCAGATTTCGGAGCACATAATTATTTTTTAGGGGCTTTATTTAATCAATTAACCCTCTTTTCTTCCAAACGCAGGTTATTGCATTAGTGATTTCACCTGGGTGTACCCACTACGATTGAACTACTCCAATTCCATGCATAATATAACTGATTGACATTCTGTTCGTAGGTCATTCCGTTTGCCGGATCACTAACTAGAATAGCTCCATTTGCTGAAATTCTTTGTAACATAATAAAATGTCCAACCTGTGGGTTATTGGATGGATTTACAAATGCAATTAATTTCCATCCTGAGGAAAGTGTGTTGAATAATTCTTGAGGATTTGCCGGATACTGTACAGACCAAGCTCTGAAGTTATATGAATTAAGTACAGATATAACCTCATTGATTCGAGCAGGTCTATTTTGAGGCCATCCAGTTAACCTGGAGACTACTTGGGCTTGACTTTGATAAAAATTTGCTTGCTCTAACGCACTTTGAATACATGATGCCCAGCACCACATTGAAGCTTCTTGTTGTCTAATTTGAGCCTCTGTTTGATTTAAATTAAATAAACAAAATACAATTAACAATATGGTGATTTTTTTCATGGTTTTTATATTGGTTTTATTGTGAGATATATTTTAAGCGGGCTTTATAACTTTAAATTTTCCAGGCTTACTATTACTTAAATAAAATGTTAGCTATTGGTTTAATTATTTCATCCTGTTCCCATTTGAGTAGTACCAAGTATTGCCGATATTTGTCCTGCTCCCATTTGAGTAATACCAATTATCTCCTATGTTTGCCCTGTTACCATTTGGATGGTACCAAGTATTGCCGATATTTGCCCTGTTACCATTTGGATGGTACCAAGTATTGCCGATATTTGCTCTATTACCGTTTGGGTGATACCAAGTTTCTCCGATATTTGCTCTGTTACCGTTTGGGTGATACCAAGTTTCTCCGATGTTTGCTCTATTACCGTTTGGGTGATACCAAGTTTCTCCGATGTTTGCTCTATTACCATTTGGGTGATACCAAGTTTCTCCGATATTTGCTCTTTTACCGTTTGAGTGATACCAAGTTTCTCCGATATTTGCTCTATTACCGTTTGAGTGATACCAAGTATCTCCGATATTTGCCCTATTCCCATTTGGGTAATACCAAGTATTGCCAATATTTGCCCTATTGCCGTTTATATGATAAATAGTTTCACCCCCTACATAAATTATTAAAGCTTCCAGATTTAAAAACCTTGACAAATTATAGTTGGGAAAATTTTGTTGGGGCTTCAAGTAGAATAATTCAGGCATTAAAAAATAGAGCTGAACAGGAAAAGTTTGCCCAAAGGAATAAACAAAACTGAACAAAATCAAAGTCGTCAAAATAAATTTTTTATTCTTCATTTGCCAATGATTTTTTCTTAATGTTGTAATATTTTTTAATTTATTTCTGCACTTAATTCAGCTAACTTTTATTGCATAGAGAAGGCAAGGATTTTCAGCAATTAAACTCATTAGAAGTACAAAACTTGAATTGAATATTTTACGATCATAGAAGTGGGAACCCCTGCTTTGTAAAACGGCTGTTATGGTATGCCCTTTCTTTCCGAACGTTATGAACTATACTTGTCATTTAATCCTAAACCGTTAAAAATTTGCTCTTTCTGTTTTTCAATTCTTCCAATTCTTGTCTGTGTTTGTTTGGGTTGCGAAAAATGAAGAATGTAGCCCCTTTGTCGGCCGGGAGTCAAAGCATAAAATGCTTTTTTAAAAGCAGAGTCAATTTCAAATGCTTTTGTTAACTCTTCAGGAATGGGGTCGTGATTTTTTTTAAACTCAACTTTTTTTCCGCTCTCCTCTATCAAAATTGCTTCCAGAATATATTCCCTTAAAATATCTTTTACTTTTTCAATATCTGTTCGATTTGTAAATTTTATTAACCTGTCAGATTGTAAATTACCTTGCTGTTGTAGAATTTTATGCTTGTCTGTCAATAATACACCTTTGAAAAAACCAATGTTTGCAGACTCTTTAAGCGCATTAATTGTAACAATATTTTTCCCATAGTGTGTATAAACTGGAACGCCCCATTTGATTTCTTCAGTCAAACCAGTTTCAAAAACTATCTGTCTCAGTAATTCCAGCTCTTCAACCCAATTCAATACTTTACATTGTGGTGTACCGCCATATTTGCAACGCATACAGCCGTCTATGAGATATTTGTCAACTTTTGTATTCATTATTTAATTCACATTTCCTGATTATTATGTCGCTTTTAGGCTTGCTCCTTACATTTTGCAGCAAAAAGAATTGAAAGTTTTTGAGTACCAGGCCGTCTAAATGGACTTGTACGTACTTTCTTCATTTCTGAAAGATTGCCTAGTTCTTTAAAAAGTCATTTGTAGCGAAATACATTGCTAAAATTGGAACTACTGACAAAATTTATACAGACTTTTACGTAGCAAAAGTGTTGCCGGGACTTATTTTGTGGTATTTAGTATTTTCCAAAATTATTTTCATCAAATTGTCAAAAGAGAATCAATTATTAATCCTATTTTATTCTGTATTTATACTGTCTGCCGTCGGCATGTTTCAATAGCACAATACTGTCACCCGGTTTGTAGCTCATATCAGCATATTCGATAGGCACAATTACCTTTCCTCCCGGACCTACAACGCCGATAAGCCCTTTGTCATTGACCAAAAAAGCCTTGTTTGGCAGAATCATCAGGTCATCGTATTTGGCAGGTAAAACAACGCCCTGTTTCAAAGAAACAACGCCCCATTTTGCACCTTTTGCTGCAAAGAAATATCCGGCTTCGGGACGGTAATCAAATTCAGTGAATTCGGCAGGAATAAGCACTTTGTCCTGTTCGTTGATAATACCCCATTTTCCGCCTTTTTGAACCATAAAGGTTTTGGCATCGAGGAACATGATCTTCTCATATTTTGGCTGAATAAATATGGTTTTATCTTCACGGGCAAGGCCCCATTTTTTACCTTTTTTTATACTGAATACGCGGTAATCGAGGAAGTAGAATACGTCCTCATAAGCCAGATCAAAATAGGGTTTCCCGTCGTAGAGATAGTCTTTTTTGGTACCCAAAGCCACCTTCAGTTTGTAACTGTCTTCATCCACGCCGATTTCATCATATTTGATGTCAGCCATAACTTTTGTTTGGCCCAGGGAATCTACACGAATAAGGCCAAATTTGCCATTCTGTTTTACTTTCAGCGTGCGCAGATAGGAAAATACAAAGGGTTTCAACTCATCATAGTCCATTTTCAATACCAAATCGCCTTTGATATCAGCCAAACCCCATTTTCCATTTTTCAGGACAGTAAAAAATTCATTAAAATACTCGATGCGTTCGAATTGGAATTTACTTTCGGGAGCACAGGGATTTGCCGATGTCTGCACCCACTGATAAATTGTCCAAAAATCATTGCCATTCTGTACTAATGACAGTTGCGGCATCGGATGTTCGAAGATTTTATCAAAACAAACAGGGATAAATTCTTTGCCCTCATTGGTCAGGATGCCCCATTTACCATTCTTTTTTACCTTAAATTCATAGCCGTTCGATTGGATTTCTTCATAAACAGGTTCGAGCCAGGTAGAGCCATCCTTATTTAGAATGCCGTATTTGTCGCTCTTTTGTACAAAAATACGATGTGGGACCAGTGTATGCTCATAATCCAGCTTGTCATAGACCGTAGGAACCCAGACAGTTCTGTCAGGTTTGAGCAGCCCCCATTTCCCTTTGTCCAGTATTTCATAATATTCCAAATTCAATCCCGAACGGTAACGGTGAATAATACTGTCATACTGCGGTTCAGTTATGAATTTTTTGCTGTTGTTTTCATAAAAACCCCAATGCGTTTTTTGTCCGTCATGGATACGATAGATCTGATCCATGTAAAAGGCAGTATCCGGATAGACGATACTGTCGCGCTTTTGGGCAGAAAGGCTGTAAATAATAGCGATGCAGGCCAATATGGTTAAAAAGGTATTTTTTTTCATATCAATATTTAAAAGGAATTTGTATTTAGTCATTCAAATTAAGACAGGCAAAAGTCTATAAACTTTGATTTCATTGAAGAGGCAATTGTAAATTAATAAAACTAATGTATTTAGATGCCGCACCTACGGAGCTCTTTTTCTTCGCACTTTTAGTGCTACAAAGATGCCGCCCCGAAGGGGCTTTTGTGTGTCAGCTATTTAATAATCAGTTTCATCACAACTTCCGCACAACTTGTCCAGTCACTTATGACAAGATCCGCACATCACCACAACTTGTCTCGTCACTTGTGACAAGATCCGCACATCGATGAAACATTAACGCTATTTTATCCAACAATGATACAAATATTCTACTTTGTGTACAAGAAATTCATTTGCTTCGTAAAAACGGCAGGCGCCAAGATTGTTTAGCTGAGTTTCAACACCGAGTTCTGTAATACCCCGATCAAAAAAATATTTGTATGCTGCGTTCAATAAATGATGTCCAATTTTTTTGCCTCTGAAAGTCTCATCCACAGCAATCAGTCCTATATCTCCCCAATCTCCTTTTTTTGAAAGGGTTACCATACCTGCAATTTGCCCATTTTCCATAAAAACAAGTACTTCATCGGCAATACTGCGGTTTACGGAATTTTCAATCCAGATGCTGTAAAGTTTTTCATAAGCATTTCTTGGAAGTTTAGGATCCAGTTTAAATCGGGAATAAACGCCGCTCTGCAATGCCAAATCATAGAGCTTATCCGAAGCTTCAGCTGCTTTATATGATTCGATCTGCGTATGATAGTCAGGCGCTTTCTGCAATTTTTTATGATAAAGGACCTTGGGACCTACATCAATAAATTGCAGATTGTCGGAATTGTATTCAGCGATTTCAAGTGCTTTCTGAGAAAAAATATAGATCAGTTTAATATCTTCATTTTTCAGTTGATCAATAGCCTCTAGGATTGCTGTTGCAGAAGACTGATCTGTTTCAATTTTAGCAATATTGATACCGAAAAAATTGCTGTCCCAACTTAGTTTTTTAGATTGAAGCAT
Organism: Saprospira sp.; assembly: GCA_044349855.1. Lineage (GTDB taxonomy): Bacteria > Bacteroidota > Bacteroidia > Chitinophagales > Saprospiraceae > Saprospira. The sequence continues at coordinate 1,397 of JBIKQC010000119.1, read as the reverse complement.
AATTATTCGTCAAAATTCAAATTTTTATGAATAATATAATTGGGTCTTCCTTTCGCTTTTTCAAAGGTTTTTCCGACATAAATTCCAACAATTCCAAGCATGAAAATTGTGATTCCGGATAGGAGCCAAATAGACAAAATGAGGCTTGTAAAACCCGGTTCTGATATATTTCCGGTTAAAAACTGAATAAGATAGGCCAAGCCGATAAGGAATGATATAAAAGAAATAAAGGCACCGAATTTAACCATGAGCCAAAGCGGTTTATCTGAAAAGGCAATCATATTATTGAAAGCCAGCGATAGTAGTTTTCTGAAAGAATAGGATGATTTTCCTTCGGCACGGTCTGAATGTTTTACCGGTAGGTTTGCCGAATTGAATCCCACCCATCTTGACATGGTGGGGAAATAACGGATATGATCATTCATTTGCAGGATGGCCTTAGTCACCTTGTTGTGATAAATGCCAAAATTAGCAACGGAGCTGTCCTGTTTGGTTTCGGTCAGATAACTGAATACAGCATAAAACATTTTTGAAGACAGTTTTTTTAGGAAAGAATCCTGACGTTGAGCTCTTTGTGCATAAACAATTTCAAAACCTTCCAGGGCTTTTTTATAGAGATTTGGGATCTCATCGGGTCGGTCCTGCAGGTCGCAGTCCATGACAACTACCCATTCTCCTTTTGCTGCTTCCAGTCCTGCAGTGATGGCATAGTGCTGGCCGAAGTTTCTGCTCAGTTTTATGCCTTTCACCCTTAGGTCTTTATGGCAATTCTCTTCGATTTTTTTCCAGCTGTTATCGGGGCCGCAGTCTTCTATAAGGATAATTTCAAAATCGGCCGTTATGGGTGACACTGATTTTATTATCTCCGAAACAAGATCGTCGATAATTTTTTCAGCCCTGTAGACAGGTGAAACTATAGATATGAGCGGTTTATTAAAAGACATTTATTTAATTTGAGAACCGAACGGAGTGAGCTCCGCGTGGCGAATTTGAAAATTTGATAAATAATTTGATAATTAGAAAACCGAATGGAATAATCTGAAAATAGCGTTAAGATGATATTGTATAGAATAAATGACTTGTAAACTAGTTGACATCACGAATAGGGATGCTTTGCGGCCTTTGCTTTCCTTAAAATATAGATAAAGTACAAAAACTTTGTGTTAAAATATAGATCAGCTACATGAGATGAGATCTAAATATTATTTTAAGATATAGAATACTATCGACTTACAATTTCTTCAAATGCTTTTTCAACTGTTGGATAGTCAAAATTAAATCCGGCTTCCTCCAATCTTTTGGAAACAACTTTTCGGCTTTTCAAAATCAGTTCAGTCTCGGTCTGAATGAGCACTGCACCCATACGCAGCATCCATTCCGGCATCGGAAGTCCAAAA
>JBIKQC010000118.1:0-10072 GCA_044349855.1 Saprospira sp. | reverse complement strand
GTTGAACGTAGAGATTATTACAATCTGTTTCTGTAGAGTGGGTAACTTCAAATGGAATAGAAATGTAGGGTCTGTTTTTAATCATTCTGGTTTCCAATGTCAATCCAAACTGAAAATGACCTAAAGCAATATCAGCTGTTTCAGCATAGGAATTAGCAGAAAGTAATGCATTTTCACAACTCAATTCGGCATCATAAATACCGTTCATGATAAGGTTCATCTTACAAAGTGCCCAGGCATTTAAATCTTTTTCCATTGCCACAAAACGCAAAGCTTTGCATTGCTGATATAGTTCAACCAAACTGCTGCCCTGTCCTACAACCGGATCAAAAACTGTTTCTCCTGCTTTTGGACAAGCTAATCTTGACAATAATTCATATAGAAAATCCGGCCCTGAGAGGTATCCGTGATGATTACCGGCTCTTGCTGCAGCCGAATTCAATGCTTTATTGAAAAAGGTGCCGAAGGCGGCAACCGGAAAATGCTGTGTTGAAAAATCATACTCATCCAACATCCAAAACACTCTGCCCAAGTGCTGCAAATCATCTTCCCTTTCCAGCGCAACAACAAGGGGGGCAAAAATATTTTCTAACTGAGGGTTTTGCCTTGCTATATTGATAAGGGCATAACGCATATCGCCGAAAGCCTTACTGCGGTCTTGTAAGAGTCGGCTATTCAGCTCTTTCATCACTTTTTGATCTTCCGGATCGATCTGTATAAAATCGATAGCATTTTCTTCTACCAGACTTAAAATGCGTTTATAAAATATGAGCGTCAGCAGTACATGTGCAGAATTCGTGGAGTCCCAAGCACCCCGTAAAGTATCAAGTATTGAGAAAAAAATATTTTCCAACCTGTTTTCAATATCTATTGGGTCATTTGGCAAAAGCCCGCCCGAGATACTTTCTGTATTAATATCAATTTCTTCCATGGTATAGATTAAGAGATTTGAGACTAAGAGATTAAGAGACTTTTTGCAGCAGGTTTTTATAACTCCTCTTCATCCATATTCTTTTTACTGCTCCTTGTGAGCTTACCCCTTTCATTGGTCAGCAAATTACAGAATTTAAGGTTGTCAATCTTTATTTTTCTGCTTAAATCTTCCATCTTATTTTATTAGATTGCACTTTTCTTCATCAAGTAAAAGATGAACTAAAGATTAAAAATACGGCAAAGGTTAATACCTCATTTTTTGTGTAAAGACCCGTATAGTATCATATAAAACAAGGTACCATACCCACGCACACAGTTATAAAAATTAAAAAAACTTTAAAGCTCTTTTTCCAATTCATGCTCATTTTCGTATGAGTGCAAATATATGCTTTCATCTTTAACAGTGTGCTATAATCGTTCAACAATAAACATTGTGTAAAGTATTCCTTTACCTAATATATCAATTTGAATATTTTAGTAAATATTTTTTTCGCAAACTGAAGTACCCTAAAAAGTCGGACAATAGTTTTCGTAACTTGAGAGAAACAAATTTAAATTAATGGCGAAGGCGGATTTTTTAGAATATTATCGGATTTTATTAACTTTGAAGGATAATTGAGAAAATCCTGCTTAGATAAATATTTATTCTGAAGAATAAATCAAACAAATAAAAAAAATTATGAAACAATTTATATTATTTCTTTTAGGATTAGCTTTCTGCTCATGTTCAGGGATCAGCAGTGAAGAAATATATTCAAAATACGGATGCCTGAATAATGACAATGTTGTGACTGATGGTCAAAATAAATTCATATTGATAAATAAGGGAAATAAAATCAAACTGACCTGGAAATGGGAAAATGAGATTTTTGGAAAGGGCTATTTGTATAATGAAAACATAAAAAAAGAATTCTCCTGTGAGGAATACATTGTAACTCCTGCAAAATAAAACCTAGCAATTATTAAGATCGATAATTAGGTCCCAGCCTTCTTCTGCTCCGACCTTTTCATAAAAGCTATTCATTTCCTCAAACAGCGAATCGGATAATCTTTTACCAGTCTTCAGAGTCCTCTCCCTGTTCCGTTCCATAAAACTTTCTTTGTCAATATCCGGCAGTATCAAGCAAATTTTTGAGTAGCCCGGAAATCTCAGCATTGTTTTACGCCTTTTTGATTTCGTCAGGTTGGTGGCATTTATTATTGTATTGTTACTCAATTTATTCAACTCGTCCATTTTTCTGAAAAATAATTTATCTGTCAACCTGCTGTCTGTTTGGGTATAATTTGAGCGGTAATTTTTTTCGGGATTTATTTCTTCCATGATCTTATCCCTCGAGAGGATATAGAAGTCTTTCAGGTCAAGCAGACTAATCAGCGTATCTTTTCCGCTCAGCGGAAATCCCACAGTAAGTAACAATATCGGTTCTGCGTAGCGCCTTATTAACTCTTTTATAGGTTTTACAGTATCGGAATCAAACATGTAGGCTGTTTTTTTTAAAAATTTATTGGTATAAACGGTTATTTTGTATCAGATATTGAATCTCCCATTAATAAAAAATTCTGACAAGTTTATGGTATAACCGAAACAGCTCATTTATTGGGTGAACGCAAAACAGAACTGTTCTTTAAACTAACCTGTCAGTAATAATTTCTAAAAAAGTTCTGATCGATAAATCCTACAAAAGATAAAACTGTTTGTAATCGTTCCTGTTCAGATGATAGAATGTTATTGAATACAGCTTAGAGGTATTAAGATTCCTGAGATAAGCAATGACATCCTCATATCTTCCATTCATCCAGGGGCAGAGACCGATGTGCTTCAGATTATTGCGTTCAGCATATTCTATTATTTCTTTTATGTTTTTTCCGTTGAGATTGTATGCTTTATTCTTGGAAAGCATAAAATCCCTGACTGTATGAATGTCTTTATTTTCTAAAGATCTGTCTTTCAGCGGGAAATTATTGATCAGATTCATGCCTATCAAATCAAGGTTGTCTTCATCGTCCCAAATGCTGCATAATTTTACAGAGATTTTAGTATTGTTGAGATTGCCAAAATTGAGCATTTTTTCCGACCTGATTTTTTTTAAGCCGATAATATTACCAAAACCCGGATTCGTCAGCGGATTTAAATTGGGGGCAAATAAAACGGGGGGTATATAGTCACAATTTGATGATTTAATATCTTCAGTTTTTTTATATCCCCAATCCAGCTTTCGCAGTGCACCATAATTCCATGTATAGTAAGACGGATCATAAATTAGGATAATCTCTTCATTCAGTACAGGACTCAGATACCCCATCAGAATATCTGTAAAAATCGGATAGGACCCATTACCTTCTTCTAAACCCTCATTGATGGAAACAAGATAATCAATTTTGACATTATTTTTCTTCAAAATATCTATCGCGGGGAATGCATCCCTTTCAATGCCCAAAATTTGCCGACTTTTGCTCCCATCGGAATGAAAATTGATAAAAGAATTAAATTTTCGGTTGTTTATGCTCTTCTGAAGTTTAAAGGCACTGAAATTTCTGTCAACCAGATAAATTTTATCCAATGAAAGCAGGTCGTAATTTGTAGAAAAATTACCGGAAGCCAGATATAATAGGTTTCTATTCTTTTTTAAAAAACCTGAGCATTTGGGATAAAAGAAATTTTCCATTGGACATATTGAAATTTAAAATCGGTTAAAGGATTTACATTTTCTATTAAGAAAATTTCTCCATTTTTTACGTTTAATTTCCGTAAAATTCTAAAGATTTTCCTGTCTTATTGAATGTTCTATCATATATTTCAATTCCTTTTCATATACATTTTCTTAATAAAAATAACAGAATATTAAAATTGGCAGGTACATTAAAAAGTTAGTGTCAGAACCTGTAATAAAACTAACAATAAGGTCCAAATGAAAAATTACACGAATATCGAGGATAAAAATCCAGCTGTTTCGGATTCACATGCATTGGAGTTAAGGGTTAACAATGTTTGAGAGTGTGGGCTAAACAATCCCTCCTTACAAGTTTCTCTACTCTTGAAATAAGGGAAGGCACAATCAGCAAGTTAGCGAGTTGAGGATGAGTCAGTGCAGCTTTTCAATTTTACTATACAATTTGACACTTTCCCGCTAAGACATTTAGCGTTTTTTTTCTTTTAATACCTCAATAGCAATTTTTGTCTTAATTTGTGCCTAAATTTATGTCTCATTCTCATAAACAAATCGACCTTTTTTTTTAAAGTTACGAAAATACTGTCAATTCCGCTCTAAACTATTGTCAGATTTCGTAGTAACTTACGTCTTTATATAGAGATCGTTCTCTTAAATCTTTCCTTTTTCGCAATGCAAGATTTCATCAATACCATTCAGCAACGCCTGCAGGATCCACTTCCGGGCATTGAGGCCCAAATGAAAATGATCAGCAATAAATTGGCGGCGCCTCTTGGCACTCAATCCAGATTTAAAGTTCCTGAAACTCATAAAAAAGCAAGTGTTTTGGCATTGCTTTACCAAAAGTCGGGGGCTTGGCATCTCGCGCTGATGCAACGCCCTGAATCGCCTTTTGCACACAGCCGGCAGGTTAGTTTTCCGGGCGGCGGCGCAGAGGAAGAAGATCTGGACGAATCACATACTGCACTTCGGGAAACAGAGGAGGAATTTGGCATACCCAAGGAAAAAATCAATCTTTTGGGCAAACTAACTCAGGTTTATATTCCGGTCAGCAATTATCTGGTACATCCTTTTGTCGGTTACATGAACGAAGAACCGGTTTTTAATCCTGATCCAAACGAAGTGGAACACATTGTCGAAGTTTTACTCTCAGATTTATTGGATCCCGCCAACCGAAAAATCAAAGAAATAGAAATTCATGGCGGTGTTAAATTGCCCGATGTCCCGTATTTCCATCTTTCGGATAAAACAATTTGGGGAGCTACCGCTATGATGTTGAGTGAATTGGCGGAAATTTTAAATATCGATTAAATATTATTTAATAATTTGTTTTGCTTCTGCCATTTTCCTGCCGATCTGCAAAGTAATAATATGGTAAAACATAATAAAATCGGAAGCAAGGCTGTATGCAGGATACACAAAGGTGGCAGGTTTATTTTTTTCGAAAACAAAATGACCGACCCAGGCAAATCCGTAGCCGCATACAGGACTGAGCAGCAGCATCCACCAGGTTTGCGTAATTAAGGCATAAGCAACGATAAAAAGAAATCCGCCTGTGCCGATAAAATGCAGCGCACGACTCACAGCATCCTGATGTTCAGTCAGATAATATGGATAAAAATCCTTCAGTGTTTTGTATTTATATTCCTTGGCCATTAATTATAAATTTTAAAATTCTTAACTGATAAAGATAGTATTTTTCGGAATAGTTTGCAAAATAAAACGCCTTTCCCTGAGCAGAAAAAGCGTTAGATTTATAATTATTGTTCGTTAATTTAGATAAGACCTTTTAAAAAACACCCAATCCTTCAAACCCTTTACCCAAAACAGCCTTTTCATCGGTCTGCAGCCAGTCTTTCAGTACAGAAGCATACACATTTCTAAAGTCGATTTTGTATTTCAAATCACCTTCGTCCAAATTGCTCAAATCGGATGCTTCATTATAAAAACCGCCTTTTTTAAGGCTGCCGCTCATCAGATAAAGATTATTGGCAGTGCCGTGATCGGTGCCGCGACTGCCATTTTCAGCAACCCGACGTCCGAATTCAGAAAAAGTCATAATCAGGGTATCATTCCAAATCCCGGCCTGTTTTAAATCCTTTACTATTGCCGAAATAGCTTCTGAATACTGTTTCAGCAGATTCTGCTGACGGCCGTTCTGTCCGGCATGTGTATCAAATCCGCCAAGTGTAACATAGTAAATCTGTGCATCACAACCGGCAATCATCAGTTCCGCAACCTGTTTCAGATCCTTGCCAAAATCAGATTGCGGATAAGTGACATTTGATTGGTAAATTTTTGACTGATCGAACAGATATTTTGCGGAAGCAGCTGTGGAATTCATTGTTTTATACAAATAAGCTACATTTTCATTGTGTTCATGCTCATGATGGTGCTGCAGCATGGCAGAAACCACAGGCGTTTTGACATTTTTATACAACTGTTCAGGATTGCTCATGGCAAATCCGCTGCGATTGACGCCTTTAAGGACCAGACTGAGCTGATCGTCCAATTCCAGTGCGTGATGAGGAGCCTCACAGCTAGCGCAGCTGCTGTCGAGATAACGGCCCAACCAACCACTGCTCAAGTACTCATCCGACTCAGAGGCCGTATGCCAGATATCCATGGAACGAAAATGAGATCGGTCTGGATTAGGATAACCTACAGAATTGATAATATTCAGATATCCCTCATCCCAAAGCGGTTTCAGCGCTTGCATTGCAGGATGAAGTCCCATTTCATCGGTCAATTTGATGACTTCAGTTTTGGGAATAGCAATCTGTGGTCTTTTTTGGTAATAAATGTCATTAGCAAAGGGTACAATGCTGTTGAGACCGTCATTTCCGCCGGTAAACTGAACAACAATGAGCCTTCTGCCTTTAAAGTTCTGCATTGGAACAGCACCCATCTGACAGGCTTTGAGAAAGGCCGGCAGAAACAGGGTTCCTGCTGCTATAACCGAGCTATTTTGGAGAAATTTGCGTCTTTTCATGATGATGATTTTTAATGGGGAATAAAAAAATGGGTGGTTGACTCACCCCTCCCTGCGGGTATCCCCTCTCTTCTAAAAGAGGGGAGGCACAATAAGTCACTAAAACTGTTAATCTTTACAATTCTAAAAAGCCCTGTCTGGCGATTTTTTGACTCAGCCCTCCCAGCGGGTATCCCCTCTCTTCTAAAAGAGGGGGCACAATAAGTCACTAAAACTGTTAATCTTTACAATTCTAAAAAGCCCTGTCTGGCGATTTTTTGACTCAGCCCTCCCTGCGGGTATTCCCTCTCTTCTAAAAGAGGGGGCACAATAGTCTATAGAAACGATTCAATCCGTTTTTTCTTAACAGAGCTGATACTCGGGCAAACTCATCACTATCAGTGTCCAAGCCCTCAATTTTTCCTCTGAAGTTTTCGCCGCAGCGGTATATTTCAGAAAAGCAGCATCATCCAGCTTTACAGAAATCGGAATCAGATAGTTGGCCAGCTCCAGCCCCATTTTATCTTCTGAAATTTTGCTGAAGACTTTATTCAGTTGAGTCAAATCGGCAGTCAAATCAAGTTTTTTCAGTGCCGCTCCTCGGTTTGCAGCTTCCGGTGCATCTTTCAGTCTGAAGCCCAATTCGGTTTTATCAAAAACCATCCCTGCAAAGTTAAGTCGCAGCAATAATGTGGAATTATCAATCCAAGTTTTACCGCCCGGCCAACCTGCAACATTAGGCGGTTTAAAAAGTATCTGCCCCAATGCCCTTTGCGGAAGTAACCAGGCTTCTTCGTTTCCAACCTTCAGGTTGAGCACCTTGGCCATTCCAACAATCAGTTCCACCGGTGATTTGATTTTTGCAGCGGCATGTTCGTCCTTATAAAACCATTCGGATTCAAAAAGAAAACGCATCATTTTTTCAATGTCGTAGTTCGATTTGTAAAATACATCGGCCAATGCAGAGATATTTTTCTCATCGGGTTTTATTTCAGAGACAAAAAAACGGTATATTTTCTTTGCGATAAAAACGGCTGTTTCTTTTTTCTCCAAAATCATATTTACAATATCGGCTCCATTAAAGTTTCCGCTTTTGCCAAAAAATGTTTTTGTGCCCTCGTCATGTGCCTTGGCTCTAAATTCGAATTCTCCTGTCTTTTTGTCGGTAAACCAACCTGTAAAAGCTCTTGCAGCCTCTTTAATATCATTTTCCGTATAATTTCCGCGACCAAGTGTGAAGAGTTCCATCAGTTCGCGGGCAAAATTCTCATTGGGTCGGTCTTTGCGGTTCTGCTGATTGTTGAGGTAAATAATCATGGCAGAATCTTTGGCTATTGCCAAAAGCAGTTCTTTAAAATTCCCCAATGCATGTTTTCTCAGGGTATTGGCATAATTTGCTGCGAGATGAAAGAGTTTGGGTTCGCAGGCAAAATGTCCGTGCCAGAACAAAGCCATTTTCTCCAAAAGCGGCGAGGAATCAGCACTAATCATTTTTTCAAGCCATTCACCATTTACTTTAGCGCTAAGCTGACGGGCTTTTTTCTGTAATTCATCTCTTTTTTCCTTAGTTGCTTTTTGGATTTCATCATCATCCGGAATGTCCATTTGCGGCACGGTAAGCAGCGTAGCTGTTTTCTTTTGAAACAATCTCTCCGTTGCTTCTTTCAGGTTGAGCTTGCGCATTTTTTCCCATTCAGCGGGACTTAAGCCGAATCCGGCACGAAGTGACAAATGTTTTATTTTATGACTTTCGTTCATGTATTTTCTTTTTTTAGGAAATTTGTAACTTTTCAAGAATTTAGACTTTAATAATCGTGCCCGGTTTAAAACAGGGAAAATATTTCTACAAAAATAAAACACAAAAAAATGAAATCACTAAAATTCCTAGCAGCTTTTCTGATTCTATTATCAGGATCCGCACTAAAAAGTCAAACAGATCTATTAAAAGATCCTGAAGTTATCTGGATCGGGGAAACTTCTATCATCTTTAATCCTGATCTCAACAGGTCTGAACTGAGAGAAAAGCTTAAAATTGGAGGTTTTACACAGGTTCTTAAAAAAGTGGTGCCTAATGATAAAATTAGATCTTTTGATGAAAATAATGAACATCTGTCACTAGCCAACATACTGCTTCAGTCCAAACAGAAAGTTTATCATGACAGTCTGCTTCAAAAACAGATGAACAGTGCAGATTTGAAAAAAGCGCTTAATTATATGGACACAATCATCACTTTTGATCCCGAAACTTTTAAGGAAAAAGTCACGATTCAGCCTGCAGTTGCTGATGCATATTCCATTAGCGGTTTTAAAATGCGGGTACAGGTGTATTATCATAAAAAAGACATGATGTACAGAACCGTTCCGCTTGCAATTGCACCTGTACTTTTTACAGGTAAAATACTTTATTGGATGCCAATGTCTGCGTCTGCAGTTACCGAATTGTCAAATAACAACGTCAACTGGGCTGTTAGACTTGCCTATACCTGCCCCTTAAAAGGAAACAATATTAAAGAGATTAAAAAATCGGATAAATACAGTTTTGAATATTTCTTTGAAAAAATAAATGAAAAAAAAATAACCGCATATGTACCCTTTGATATTTTGGGAGCTGGTCAGAACCAGTTAATAAATAAAGATGAAGTATCTATGATAGGAGCTACTGTCGATACTATAATAACTGTTGACCCAACCACCAAAAATGAAATAAAAACAGTGGTTTTAAATTATTTATTTCCTGAAGATATCAGTCAGGTCCGATTCGTTCAGGACTGGTATTGGGACGATCAAAAACAGCAACTGTTTTACAGACATCTGGGTTTTGCACCATTAATGAATCGCTATGACCAAAACGGTAATTTTTTGAACAGCGGACCAATGTTCTACATAAGAGAAAAGGGTGTAGAGTAAGATGATTATTTTAATAAAAAAAAACCCGAAAACTATGGTTTTCGGGGTTTTTTTTTAAATCAGGACTAACTTAAAAACTTTCAATAAAGATCATTTTCTTACTCTTTGGCTCTTTTGTACCGGGAAATTCAATTTCAATTTCATTGTCTTCCATAGACAATTCCTCAAACTCATACAGTTGCCAAAAGTACTTCCCAAAATCGATTTGACTTCATTGTTGAATTTCAGCAGCTGATATAAACTAGGGCAATCATCACCGGCATGAGATTAAATTATAAAAACAAACTTTTTAACATACACACTTAGAGGGTTAGTGTCTTTTTATTACTGTTTTTTTCATAATTTTAATCACAATATTCTGTTTCGAAATATCTCTGACTATAGAACTCCCCTAAAATTCTTCTTCACTGTTACTATTATCAAACCTTCAACCAACTTGTCCCTTCTTTTCCGTCTTTAATCTGAACACCGATTTCCAAGAGTGCATCGCGAATCTGATCACTTTTTGCCCATTCTTTATTATCGCGGGCTTCTTTTCTGAAACCGATTATCATCTGCATGAGTCCATCCAGCAATTTGGTAGAACCATCTG
>JBIKQC010000128.1:0-9709 GCA_044349855.1 Saprospira sp. | reverse complement strand
TAAGGTTCTGGTTTACGGAAACCACGGATCTTAGCAGCAACCTGACCAAGTAATTGTTTGTCAAAAGATTCCAAAACAATAAGAGGTGCCTCCCCTTTTTTAGTTTCAGTTGTCAATACAACTTCCTCAGGTAGGTAAAACATAACCGGGTGAGAGTAACCTAAAGCTAACTGAAGTAATTGACCTCTGTTATCAGCTTTATAACCAACACCATAAAGTTCCATTTGAAGTTTAAATCCAGTTGAAACTCCAGTTACCATGTTAAAAATCAACTGCCGATAAAGACCGTGCATAGATTTATGACGTTTCTGATCTGTTGATCTTGATACAATTGCCTCGTTACCATTTACTTCAACTTGAATTGCGGTAGATTCGATTTGTTGATACAAGGTTCCTTTGGGACCTTTAACAGTCACCAGATTTTTATCACTGACCTTGACTTCGACTCCCGCGGGGATTTGAATTGGCAGTTTTCCAATACGCGACATTTTATTATGATTTTATCTTTTAATAAATAACAATCCTTACTATGTGTTTAGTAAATGTAAAACAACACTTCACCGCCCACTTTCTCTTTACGCGCCTCTTTGTCGGTAAGTACACCTCTAGATGTAGATACAACAGCGATACCTAAACCATTAATAACGCGGGGTAATTCAGTTGATTTTACGTATTTGCGAAGACCCGGACGGCTTACTCTTGCCATTTTACGGATTACAGGCTGACGAGATTCTGAATCATATTTTAACGCAATTTTAATTGCGCCCTGCTTATTGGTTGTCTCCTCGTATTTGTATTTTAAGATAAAACCTTGAGCGTATAGAATTTCAGTAATTCTTTTTTTCAAATTTGATGCAGGTATTTCAACGATATGGTGTCCTGCCATTTGAGCATTGCGAATACGGGTAAGATAATCCGCAATAGGATCTGTAACTGCCATTTGAATTCTGATTATCGCTAAAATTATCCTTGTAAGGATTTTTTAGCTGATGATAAAATAATATAAAATAAGTTTTTATCACAAAACTGAGATAAAACACTACAGCCTTTTACCAGCTTGCTTTTGTTACTCCGGGAATTTTTCCGGCTAAAGCCAAATCACGGAACTGGTTACGGCAAACACCGAACTGACGCATATACCCTTTAGGACGGCCTGTCAGTTTACAACGGTTATGAAGGCGAACTTTTGCTGAGTTTTTGGGTAATTTGTCCAAATCATCCCAACGTCCTTCTTCTTTAAGCTGAGCACGGAGTTTTGCGAATTTGGCAACAAGACGCTCTCTTTTATGTTCTCTAGCGATGACGGATTTACGAGCCATATGAGTTATTAATCTTTTTTGAAGGGCATGCCCAAAAGGGTTAACAATTCCAATGCTTCAGCATCAGTTTTCGCAGTTGTTACAAAAGTTATATCCATGCCTGTAATGCGAGGGATTTTATCCAAATCAATTTCAGGAAAGATAATCTGTTCTGTAACTCCCATAGTGTAATTACCACGACCGTCAAAACTTTTAGGATTAACACCACGGAAGTCACGAACACGTGGCAAAGCAATGTTAAAAAAGCGATCAAGGAATTCAAACATTCTTTCGTTACGAAGAGTCACACGCGCACCAATAGGCATACCTTCACGTAACTTAAAGTTAGCGATAGATGTTTTAGCTTTGGTTTTAACTGCACGTTGACCAGTGATGAGTGTAAGTTCTTCAACAGCAATATCAGTAAGTTTCTTATCAGAAGAAGCCATACCGATACCTTGGCTCACACAAATTTTTTCCAATTTTGGTACTTGCATAATTGTACTGTACTGGAATTTCTCCATCAGTTTTACAACTACCTCTTCATGGTATTTTGTTTTTAATCTAGGTTGGTAGCTCATTACTCAATTACCTCTTTAGTTTTCTTAGAAATACGAACTGTTTTTCCGTTTTGTTCTACACGGCTGATACGGCTGGCTTCTCCTTTGGAATCTACCAACATAAGATTGGATAGATGGATCGGAGCTTCCTTTTCAACAATACCGCCTGGTACTTGGGCACTAGGCTTAACATGGCGCTTAACCATATTAAAGCCTTCAACAATAGCTTTATATTCCTGGGGGAATACTTTAGTTACTTTGCCCTGCTCACCTTTGTGATCACCAGCTATAATCAAAACGGTATCACCGGATTTGATATGCAATTTGATCTTTTTGTTTTCGATTTTATTAGCCATTTTTAGAGTACTTCTGGTGCCAGTGAAACAATTCTCATAAAGTTACGCTCACGCAATTCGCGAGCTACTGGGCCAAAGATACGCGTACCGCGTGGTTCTTCGGCAGCATTCAGCAATACTACTGCATTATCATCGAAACGGATATAAGAGCCATCAGGTCTACGTATTTCTTTGCGGGTTCTTACGATAACCGCTTTGGAAACCATACCTTTCTTAGCTGCTCCACCGGGACTTGAATCTTTCACAGTCACAACGATGATATCTCCTACACTAGCATAGCGTTTTCTAGTACCACCCAATACTTTTATACAAAGTACTTCTTTGGCACCGGTGTTATCTGCGACATTAAGTCTACTTTCTGCTTGTATCATGTTGACGTATTAAATTATTTCGCGCGTTCTATAATCTCGACCAATCTCCAGCGCTTTGTTTTGCTCAGGGGGCGAGTTTCCATTATACGAACTACGTCGCCTGTTTTGCAATCGTTGGTTTCATCGTGAGCCTTAAATTTCTTAGTAAATTTAACAAATTTACCATAAATAGGATGTTTCACACGACGTTCAACCGAGATAGTAATGGTTTTGTCCATTTTATCGCTGGTGACGATGCCCACACGTTGTTTGCGCAATTTACGCGTTACTTCAGTTGCCATTGGAAACTATTTAAATTACTTTTACTATTTTTTTTTCTCTTTCTTTCTGCGCGCCAGGATTCTATCACGCTTTAACTCAGTTGGTTGAGCAAGTTCACGGGAACGTAATTCGGTTTTGACACGAGCTACATTTTTGCGTGCAATTCTCAACACCTGAGTATTCTCCAGTACTGCAACACTATGGTTGTAGCGCAGGTCCTGATAGTGAGTTTCAGCTGATAAAAGTTCAGCTTCTAACTCTTCTACAGACATTTTTTTTAAATCGAGCTTTTCCATTGTTGTAAACTGTTATTATAATTCAACGTAATCGTTGCGCTCAATAAATTTAGTTTGGACGGGCAGCTTTTGAGCTGCTAAACGAAGGGCCTCTTCAGCAACAGCACGTTTAACGCCATCGATTTCAAACATGATTCGGCCTGGGTGAACTACAGCTACGTAATGAGACAAAGCACCTTTACCTTTACCCATACGAACTTCGTTAGGTTTTTTAGTAATAGGCTTGTCTGGAAAAATACGAATCCACACTTTACCCTCACGTTTCATGAAACGTGTCATCGCAATACGGGCAGCTTCGATTTGACGGTTGGTAATCCAACCTTCATCCAAAGACTTTAACCCGAATGTGCCGTGGGATATTGTTGAACCACGGTGTGCTACACCTTTGATTCTTCCCTTCTGCATTTTGCGGTATTTAGTTCTTTTCGGTTGTAACATTATTCGAAAATTGAGCAGTATTCAATAATAAGCAGCTCCTTTTGACAGACACCTAACAAAGGCCGATCTGTCAAAAGCGGCTGCAAAGATAGAAATTAAATTTAAAAAGTTCTTTTATTATGAACTTTTTTTTAAGATTTTTTCTTCTTTTTATCTCTGCGGTTATCTTTACCACCACCAGCTCCACCTTTGGAACGGTTATCTCCACGTTTACCGTCACCACGACCACCTTGTGATCCGCTTCCGGTATTAGCTGAACCTGATCCTGTCGCTGCTGTCCCCTGTTGAGTTGGGAAAAGATCTATTTTTTCATAAATTTCTCCACGGCAAATCCACACTTTGATACCAATCTTACCGTAAACAGTCTGAGCTTCGACTATAGTGTAATCAATATCGGCACGAAAAGTATGCAGAGGGCTACGTCCTTCTTTGAATTCTTCAGAACGAGACATATCTGCACCGTTCAAACGGCCTGAGATACGTACTTTAATCCCTTCAGCACCCGCTCTCATTGTAGACTGAATTGCCATTTTAATGGCTTTTCTGTAGTTGATTCGTGCTTCAAGTTGTTTGGCAACTGTTTCACCGACTATCTGAGCGCTAAGCTCAGGTTTACGTATTTCAACAATATTAATTTGTACTTCCTTGTTGGTAAGTTTCTTGAGTTCTTCGCGGATACGGTCTACCTCCTGTCCACCTTTTCCGATAATGATACCAGGGCGAGATGTGTGAATAGTGATAGTTACGCGCTTCGACGTACGTTCGATTACGATGCGGGAAATACCCCCTTTTTCGATACGTACCTGAAGGTAGCGGCGGATTTTTTCGTCCTCAACAACTTTCTCGGCGAAATCTTTGCCACCAAACCAGTTTGAGTCCCAACCGCGAATAATACCCAAGCGATTACCTATTGGATTAGTTTTTTGTCCCATAGTTTTATTTCCGTTGAATAGAATTAATCGTTTGAACTAATTACTTCTGCAATAACATTTGTATCTTCTGATACAACCTGTAAAGGCAGACGATTTTCTACCACTAATGTAACGTGGCAAGAATGCTTGCGAATGCGGTGAGCTCGTCCATGGGGGGCTGGTTGAAAACGTTTCAACTGTGCTCCTTGATCAACCCAAATTGCTTTCACAATCAAGTCATATTCATCGGCTTCCTGTTGAGTTTTCACTGACCAGTTGGCAATAGCCGACAACAAAATTTTGTATAGAAAACGAGCCCCTTCTTTACGAGTGAACTTCATTATTCCTAAAGCTTTAGTAACAGGAATTCCTCTTACTAAATCTGCAGACAAGCGCATTTTGCGAGCCGACATATGGCAGTTCCTCAATTTAGCATTCGCTTGTACTTTTCCATTATTATCTTGCATAACTTCTAAGCTGCTTTGATTTTTTAAAAAGGCTTATTTCTTTCTGTTACCTGCGTGACCGCGGAAGGTACGTGTGGGAGCGAACTCACCAAGTTTGTGACCTACCATGTTTTCAGTAACATAAACCGGGACAAATGTTTTCCCGTTGTGTACGGCGATTGTTTCACCCACCATATCCGGAATAATCATTGAGGCGCGAGACCAAGTTTTGATTACGGCCTTTTTGCGTGAATCCTTAGCTTTCTCCACCTTTTTTAGCAACTTGTGGTGAACGTAAGGACCTTTTTTGAGAGAACGTGCCATATCTATTTAGAATTTTTGCCGGTTTTTCTGCGCGTGATGATAAATTTATTTGAATAATTCTTAGGCGTACGAGTTTTCTGACCTTTAGCTTTCAAACCTTTTCGTGAACGCGGGTGTCCTCCGGATGAACGACCTTCACCACCACCCATGGGGTGATCGACTGGATTCATTGCAACACCTCGAACGCGTGGACGACGGCCAAGCCAACGTTTACGACCAGCTTTACCCAAAACTTGGAGTCCATGATCGGGGTTCGAAACCGTTCCCACTGTTGCACGGCAAGCTGCCAAAATCATACGGGTTTCGCCGGAAGGCATTTTGATGATAACATATTTACCATCACGACCCAAAAGCTGGGCAGACGCCCCTGCACTACGAACCATTACTGCACCTTGACCCGCTTTGGTTTCTATAGCATGGATTGTTGTACCTAATGGCATCTCACCCAAAGGCATACAATTACCTTTTTCCGGTGCGATTCCGGTACCTGACATTACCACTGCTCCTACTTTCAAATCGTGTGGGGCAAGAATGTAACGTTTTTCACCGTCTGCATAAACCAAAAGGGCGATAAAAGCGGTACGATTCGGATCGTATTCAATGCTTTTTACCGTAGCTGGTACAGTGTCTTTATCACGCTTGAAGTCAATAATACGGTAACGGCGTTTGTGACCGCCACCGATTTGGCGCATTGTTCTGCGGCCCTGGTTATTTCTACCACCTGATTTCTCAGATTTTGCCAACAGGCTCTTTTCAGGGCTGTCTGTTGTAACTTCGCTGTAGGCATTGCCTATGCGAAATCTGGTACCGGGGGTAATTGGATTATACTTTTTTACCGGCATGGTTGATTACGAATTTATCAGTATCGCGACTATAAGTTATAAAAATATGATTCTATTATGCTTCTGCGTTGATCTCTTCAACATCGGCGGTTTCGCCGTAGAAGCCTTCAATAAATTGGCCTTCCGCTACTGTAACGTAGGCCTTTTTAATGGATGCTGATTTACCGTGAACATAACGTCCTTTAACCACACGGGATTTATTTTTACCGGGACGTACCGAAGTATTAACAGAAACTACATTTACACCGAACTTTTTTTCGACGGCTTTCTTAATCTCAATCTTGTTGGAATTTTTTTCAACAACAAATGTATATTGATTAAGAGTTGTATTTTCTGCCAATTTGGTTGATTTCTCGGAAATCAGCGGCTTTATGATGATTACTTTGTTTGCCATTGTAGCCGATTTTAGAAACTCTCAAAAAATTATTTATTCAAAACTTCATTGATCTTCTCAATAGCACTTTCTGCCAGAACAATGTAGTCGGCATTCAATACTTGATAAACATTAAAGTCTTTAGCATTGATAACGTCTGCATTTGGAATGTTGCGGCAAGACAAAGCGATATTGGTGTATACGTCGTCGATCTGTTCTTCGTGTGACAACAATTCACTTTGGTATACTTCAAGAGATTTATCGTATTCAATGCATGCAGCTTCATATTGTTTCATCAATTCAGCTTTCAACACTTTTTTACGACCTCTGATGCCTTGTGGTTTTTTAGGAGCTTCAGGTGCAACAGGTGCAGCCGGAACATTGAGCATCAAAATGCTTTTTGCGTCAGACAATGTACCGTTACCTGTTTTGAGATTGTCAAGCAAAGTAAGATATTTTTTAGTTTTAGGTGCTTCAAATTTGAAGTCAGCTACAACAATAATACGATTTTCAATTGCTTTGTTACTCAAAACTGCTTTACGTGCAAGGCGGGTAACTTTTTTGTTGAGTTTAAGCTCATAAGTCCGGGGTTGAGGGCCGAATACACGTCCACCACCACGATACAAAGGGTTCTTAATACTACCTTTACGAGATCCACCGGTACCTTTCTGTTTGTGCAGTTTACGGGTTGAACCGGATATTTCGTTACGTTGTTTTGATTTGTGTGTTCCCTGGCGCTGATGAGCCAAGTACTGTTTGACGGCAAGGTACACAACGTGCTCATGATTCTGAGTTAATTCCAGACCGAAAATATCGGTAGGAAGTTCAACTTGTCTTCCGAGAGCTTTTCCGTTTATATCGAATACTTCCAGTTTCATATCTTATTTCTTGACGATTACAATAGAGCCCTTAAATCCGGGAATTGCTCCTTTGATTAACAAAATATTTTTGTCAGGAAATACTTTCAGTACTTTCAGTTTTTTGACAGTTACCTGGTCACCGCCGGTACGGCCACCCATGCGCAAACCTTTGAATACTTTAGCAGGAAATGAACAGGCACCGATAGAACCTGGAGCGCGAAGACGGTTATGTTGACCGTGAGTACGCATACCAACCCCTTTGAATCCGTGTCTTTTAACAACCCCTTGAAAGCCTTTACCTTTCGATACACCAACGACAGAAACAAAATCGCCTTCTTTAAACACATCTTCAACTGCAATCCACTCGCCTAAGCCTTTACCGATATAGAAATCACGGAACTCAGCCAATCTGCGAGGGTACTTGTTGATGCCCTGGCCTCTTTTGTTTTCTTTTGTAGTTACGGCGGCGTTAGCCTGTCCGTCTTTGTGAGCTTTTTGACCGGTAAAGTGCCCTTTAAGAGCATTGGTTACCGACACTTCTCTACGCTCACCGAATCCCAGCTGCAAAGCATCATAGCCGTCTGTTTCCTGTGTTTTAATCTGAGTTACCACGCATGGACCCATTTCAACAACAGTACAAGCTACATTGGTGCCTTTATCGGTAAAGATACTGGTCATTCCGATTTTTTTTCCAATTAACCCTTCCACTTTTTGAAATTTTGTAGGATTTAAAAAATGATTAACCTTACATCAATTTAACTTGAATATCTACCCCTGAAGGCAACTCAAGTTTCTCTAACGCACTTACTGTTTTTGCAGTT
This sequence comes from Saprospira sp., assembly GCA_044349855.1. GTDB lineage: Bacteria > Bacteroidota > Bacteroidia > Chitinophagales > Saprospiraceae > Saprospira. The sequence continues at coordinate 1,552 of JBIKQC010000128.1, read as the reverse complement.
GAACTGTAGATTTCAATAAGACGTTTGTGGGTACGCAATTGGAACTGCTCACGCGATTTTTTATTCACGTGCGGTGAACGCAAGACTGTGAATATCTTTTTATCCGTGGGCAGCGGAATCGGACCGGTAACAACTGCACCGGTATTACGTACCGTTTTTACGATCTTTGCGGTTGATTTGTCAACCAAGTTGTGATCGTAAGAGCGTAATTTGATTCTGATTTTCTGATTCATGCCTCTTACTTTGTTTATGATAAGAAATTAAAAACCTAATTGATACTGCTAGAGGTGCCATCGCGTTTCAATAAAAACGGTTTGACAACTTCCTTATAGTATATTATTTTGAACTGGTACCGTTTGCTTTTTCAATTACCACTTTGGCAATTCCTTCAGGAGCTTGAGCAAAGTGTGAGAATTCCATTGTTGAAGACGCACGGCCAGATGTCAAAGTACGAAGTTCAGTAATGTAACCAAACATTTCGGAAAGTGGAACCTCAGCTTTAACAATAATAGCTGTTCCTCTTGAATCCTGTCCTTTGAGCAAACCACGGCGACGGTTAAGGTCACCAATTACAGAACCGGTGTATTCATCGGGTGTAATAACTTCCAATTTCATGATTGGTTCAAGAATAACCGGTTTACATTTTCTTGCTGCTTCTTTGAAACCTTCTTTAGCACAAAGTTCGAATGCAAGTGGCTTAGAGTCAACAGAGTGCATAGAACCGTCGTAAACGCGAACTTTCATGCTGTCGATGTTATAACCGGCCAAAATGCCATTATCCATCATTGACTCAAATCCTTTTTTTACTGGATTGATGTAAGCTTTATCAATAGAACCACCAACAATTGCCCAATTAAATTGCATTTTTTCTTTACCTGATTTGAATTCTTCACTGTTAAGGAAGTCTTCATCTGCAGGGCCGAGTTCAAACTCCATATCTGCAAACAAACCTGAACCACCAGATTGTTTTTTCAAACGCTCGCGGTGAGTAACAGACATTGTAAGTGCTTCTTTGTAGTTTACTTGTGGTGCACCTTGGTTAACCTCTACTTTGAACTCACGTCTGAGACGATCTACAATGATTTCAAGGTGTAACTCACCCATACCGCTGATTACCGTTTGATTGGTATCTTCATCATATGTAGCACGGAAAGTTGGATCCTCTTCCATTAGTTTGGCTAGTGCCATACCCAATTTCTCAAGGTCTTTCTGTGTTTTTGGCTCTATCGCCAAACCGATTACCGGTTCAGGGAATACCATGCTCTCAAGAATGATAGGATGGTCTTCAGCACAAAGTGTATCTCCAGTTTTAATATCTTTGAAACCTACTGCAGCTGCAATATCGCCGGCCTCAACATAGTCAATTGGATTTTGTTTATTGGCGTGCATCTGATAAAGACGTGAAATACGTTCTTTTTTACCTGAACGGGTGTTCAATATGTAAGAACCTGCATCTAAACGACCGGAATAAGCACGGAAAAAAGCTAAACGGCCTACGTAAGGATCTGTTGCAATTTTGAAGGCCAATGCTGCAAAAGGCTCTTTAACGTCA
>JBIKQC010000564.1:0-2896 GCA_044349855.1 Saprospira sp. | reverse complement strand
GAAAAGATTATGCTGACCTACGCAATAAATTAGGAAACAGAGGTGCAGCAAAGAGAGCCGCAAAGTTAATATTGGAGGAGATTAAGGCAAATGTCAAATTAAAAAATTAAAATACCTAGCAGTTCATTGCGAACAAACTATCAAATTAAATATGCAGGAAACAATAAATTATAATCTATCATTTTTATCTCAATCTTTTATTGATCCAATTTTAAAAATAGCGGATCAACAGCTTGGAAATGGATTTCTGAGCAGGGATTTCCTTTCTTCATATATTAATAATAAAGACAGATATTGTCAACTCGCGCTCGACGGGGAAACAGTTGTGGGTTTCTCGCTCATGGAAATTGGCAATTGCACTGAGATTGCATCAAAATTCAAAAGCGGATCTGACTGGTTTTTGGAATATTTCAGGAACTATGAACGGATTGGATACCGTTCACTGACTGCCGTTTCAGCAGATTCTGAAGGTCGGGGCATTGGCAGCATGCTGGTGGAAAAAGGATTGGAATTACTTTCCGATAAAGTGGAGGTTGTTGTTTGTGATGCCTGGAAATCGGAAACTACTTTTATTGGAAATATTCTGGAAAGAAACGGATATGAACCCGTTCGGGAAATACCTTTTTACTGGAATTCAGACAGTATAAAAACCGGCTACAGCTGTAAGGCTTGCGGAAATCCATGCAGTTGCACAGCAGTGATTTATGCAAAATTTTTTTCTAACAAAAACAAATGGTGGGAACGTGAAGATTTAAAATACAGAAATGGCATTTTAGAATTTTCAGGAAAATCGCTTTTAAATTATATTGAAACAAAACAGACACCGCTTTATATTTATAATACAGACAGAATTATTTACAAATACAATCAATTGTGCAAAGTTCTTGATAATCAGGGAATTTCATTCAGTATTTATTATGCAATGAAGGCCAACAGACATCCTGCTATTCTCAATCATCTGAAAATACGGACAAATTGCGGTATTGATGTCTGTTCACCAAATGAGTTGGATATGGCTATTCAATATGGTTTTTCGCCCGATCAGCTCTCTTATACCGGAACCTCAATTTCTGACAATGATCTAAAAAAAATATGTGTACACAATAAAATACGTATCAATTTGGATTCTCTGAGTGCTGTACGAAGGTTTGCAAAGTTTTCTGAACAAAAAGAAATTGGCATTAGAATAAATACCGGCATTGGCATGGCCTATAATCAGGGATTGGAATATGCCGGAAATAAGGTTACAAAATTCGGTATATACAAAACAGAATGGGAAGAATTAAAAAAAAATATTGATGATTCAGGTTTAGTGGTTGATACTGTTCACTGTCATGCCGGGTCCGGTTTTTTGAGCGATCAGCTCCCAAGATTGTCTGAAATATTTAAAGAAATCAGCGCTTTTATTGAATTATTTCCCACTGTAAAAACCTTAAATTTAGGCGGTGGGCTGGGCGTTCCGCAACAGGAAGGAGATCAACCTTTGGACTTGGAAGCATGGTCTGCAATTATTTCTACTTATGTAAAAAATAAAGGGCTGAATCTGTCTGTAGAACCCGGGGATTATTTGGTAAAGGACGCAGGAATATTGGTTACACAGGTCAACAGCGTTGAAATTAAAAAAGGAAAACTTTTTGTGGGTATAGATGCCGGCATGAACATGAATAATGAATATGCTTATTATGATATGAATTTGGAGGCTATTCCGCTAAAAAAACCTCTAAATCGCAAAAATGTTGCTGTAACTATCTGTGGAAATATCAATGAACCTGTAGATTTATTTGCCGAGGATAAAGAAATGCCACTTTTGGAAGAAGGTGAATATATTGCACTGCTGAACAGTGGCGGGTATGGGGCATCTTCGAGTTCGAATCATTGTATGAGAGGAGATTTTAAGGAATATATTATTTGTAAATGATGAGGTTGGAAATAACATGCTACTCCAAAGAAGTCGAAATCTGACCACGATGGTTTCAGCAGACTCCTTTGGAGTCATATATTTATATCAAATCATTAGTAACGAATTCCGACCCCGCAGGCGGTCATATATGAAGCAGTTTCAGACACAATGTAGATCCTATAAAAATGAATTAAAATACAACCTTTTTATAAAATTTAAATTAGAATATATGTCTTCCACATTTTCACAAATCTATATCCAAATCGTATTTGCTGTTAAAAATAGAAAGAGCCTTATTCATGAGACATGGGAAGAAGAATTGTATAAATACACAACAGGTGTCATTAAAAACAAAGGACAAAAACTATTGGCAATCAACGGGATGCCAGACCACATACACATTTTCATTGGAATGAAGCCTACCTGTTGTCTTTCAGATTTAGTAAGAGAAATTAAAAAATCCTCAAATGAATTTATAAAAGAAAAAAAATTTACTAAGTTTAAGTTTCAATGGCAGGAAGGCTTTGGTGCCTTTTCGTACAGTCATTCTGCACTGGACAAAGTAATTAATTACATTAAAAACCAAAAAACACATCATCAAAAAAAATCATTCAAAGTAGAATATTTGGAATTTCTAAAGGCCTTTGATATTGAGTATAAAGAAGAATATTTATTTGAATGGTTTGAAGATTAACGAAATTAGGTATTTATACGTATGAAAATACGACTCCGAAGGAGTCAGATGCCTTATCCATATTTATAGCAAACAATTTTATTTGCGATTACTATTGATTTTTTCACCATCTTAAAAACATGCGACTCCGAAGGAGTCGAAATCCAACATTAAACTATGCTGCTATAAACATAGGACCCCGAAGGGGTCAGCTGACCCCTTCGGGGTCCTATGTTTATAGCAAACAATTTAGCAATTGATTCCGACCCCGCAGGCGGTCGTTAATAACAGTTAATTGACTTTTGCCTCAGCTGACACCTTCG
>JBIKQC010000117.1:0-10178 GCA_044349855.1 Saprospira sp. | reverse complement strand
TTGGATAATAAGGGCCTACTGGACTTGTCATGATAACAAATCTGTAGTTATCACTTGCTTTTACACCCAACGTTGCATCAATAGCAAACATGTGGGGACGGATATAAAGTGCACTGCCTTCAGATTCTGGAATCCAAGCTCTGTCTATGTCAAGCAAATAATTTAAAGCATTCATAAAAATCTCATCAGGTATTGGCTGCATTGCCATACGAACAGCTGAGCGGTTAATACGCTCAATATGCATTTCAGGACGGAAAAGCAGCGGCACTCCGGTTTTGGCATCCTTGTTGGCTTTCATGCCCTCAAATATTGCCTGTCCGTAATGAAGGGCCATAATAGCCGGGCTCATTAACATTGGGCCATAGGGCACAATACGGCAATCTGTCCATTCTCCATCTATATAATCGGCAACGAACATGTGGTCGGAGATATTTCGACCAAATACCAAATTACTGAAGTCTACTTCAGAAATCCTCGATTTTTCAACGAGTTCTACGCTAATAGGGTATTTCATAAAAAAATATTTAGGATGTTAATGATAAATTCTTTGACAGGTTGAAGGAAAAAACCGTAATTTGTAAATGGAATTGTACGCGTGCACTTCTTCTTTTACAGCCCTTACTTTAATATAACTGTCAGTCGAATTGTTTTCATTTTTACATTTAAAACCAATTTTTTATTTGAATTGGTGCTGTAAAAATATGAAATATTTTGCGAAAATCCAAATATCTGCATTAAAATAGAATTTTTAACAAATCTTTAGCACTAAAAAAGAATAAAATTTCGAACGGAAATTTTTGTTACAATTGACACAAATCTCTGATTTTCTTTAATTTTACAAAATTTTATATTGAGTTATAGGATTTTTTAAAAGTGACATTTGCCACAAAACAAAAAAAAACCATATAATTATGTCTTTTCGAATCGCCTTTTTTGAAACAGCTATATATAAGTCTGCCAATATAATAACAGCAGATGATCATATCTTCGGACTTAACAAAAAGGGTATTACAATTGTTTGCTCAGACTTTGAAACAGCTGAAAATAAGGAATTTTTGTCGAAGATTCTTTTAGCTGTTAATTCTGATTTATTACAGGATGCAGCAATATGGGATGTTTCAATTTCTAACACTCCGCATTGGGCTGAATTGCTCAGAAAAACCAACTGCAATAAGGCCATTTTCTTTGGAGTTTCTCCCGAAGAAATGGGCCTTCATATTAAGATCCCGCAGTATGCATTGATAAAATGGCAGCACTGTGTTTATCTGTTGGCAGGCAGTTTGAATGAAATAAGAGAGGATAAAATTAAAAAATCACAGCTTTGGAGAGAGCTGCAGCTTATGTTTGCAAAGTAATCAATTATTTTTTGAGCAGCATTTTAATGCCCTCCATCTCGAGCAGGAGCTCGTCCGTTTTGAGGTGATAGATATTCCAAAGTTCTGTCCCTCCTCCACTAAGAACGAAAAGTCCGGTTTTGGTACTGTTTACGCCCCAACTGCCTTCCCCTTCTTTTTTATCGTTGGTATAAAAATAAAGTTTGCCGTTTTTGTTGAGTTCCATATATCGGCTAAAGCTCTCATTATTGGGCAATTCAGAACCTTCAACTTCCATTATTTTCCATTTTCCGGCCAAAAGTGCTTCATGCGAAGTTGAAAGCGGAGCGATATATCTGGTAAAACTCATCAGTTTTCCATTATCCATAAAGCTCAAGCGGTCTTTTTCCAATTCAGTAAAAATCCAATCTTTAGGTTTTGATATTGAGTCGGCTCTAATACTCAGCCCGTCCAGATTTTTTCTGAATTTCCAATAGAATTGCTGTGTTTCGCGGGCAACTTTTACACTCAATTTTCCCGCTGCCATAATATCCAAAGTCAAATTTACATTTGCAGGAATTGGCCCATTATCAATTGATACCAATAGCCAGGTACCTGTGATGTCGCTTCTGCTACAGCGTACTGTATTGACATGTTTTCCATCTTCCAAGTTGCCGTTATAGCGTGTAAGGTAGAGATTTGAATAGCCAACTGTGTCAAATATTGACAGGTTGAAAGAGTCGATATATTTTATCTGCCATGCTTCCAGGCTGTTGCCATCCGATTTAATAAGGAGTTCCCGTTTTCCTTCCAATGCTTTCCACTCTGCTTCTTTAACATTCAGCTGATTGTGCATCAGCAACTTAGTTTCTTGAAATTCAAGAAACATATTTACTCCATCTTCCAATTTCAATGTATCCATACGATCTACTCTCCAAGTGCCTTTCAGCAATGCGCTCCAACCCGGTAATAGCGGCTGCGCCTGTAATTCGATAGACACTGCAATAAAGATAACAAGGAATGATATAATTTTCATAAAAAAATAGATTGTCAGATTAGAGAACTCGCTGCACTTGTTGAACTCTGCGTCGCCTCTGTTCAGAAGGCAGATTGTCAAAAATAAACTAATTTATTAACAAATGAATATATACTTATTAAGATTTAACGATTTCCGCCGCCCTGGTTGCCGCCGCCACCTGTATCTCCGCCACTTCGGCCTTCCAATCGGCTGGCTCTTGGTTTTTTAACGGTAGTTTTACCGAAATTATAGGAAAGGCGAAGATTCAACACCCTGTTCTCCCATTTACTTTCGGAATATCCGCTGGTAAATGGCGTACTGGTATAGGTTTTCCAAATATTGACAAAAAATGGATTATTCAAAGAAAGTGTCAATTTTAGTTTCTTTTTCAGGAAATCCTGCGTGAGTGAAGTCCAATGCCACATATTCGGAATGGTACGTCCCTGAATTTCGCGGGCTGCATACCAGGTATGAAATCCGATATTGAAAGATAATCCAAATTTAAATCGCATATTCAGATACATACTGGCATTGCCGCCAAGGGTGGAATAGCTCAATTTACTGTCAATTTTATCAGCATTGTATTTCATATAATATCCGCTCAGAGAAGAGTTGATCGACCACCATTTTGCCAGATTAAAATTGCCGTTCAGATCAAAACCAACCGTAGAACTCATGCCCAAATTTTGAGGTGTTGAATTAAGAATACCTGTCGTTGGAGAAATATTGGTAATCCATTCCGATTCCCCGGTACTTAAATCGCCATAAACGCCCATGGTAATGGACTGTTGGCCGGCATAAAGTGCATAATTGGCTCCGATATTATTGGTATAGGAAGGTCTTAAATAAGGATTGCCGGAAGAGAGAAATCGTGGATCGTCATAATCTGGAAAAGGATTTACATCCCAAATCCAAGGTCGGCTGACCCTTCTGCCAAATTCAAAATTCATTTGCTGCGTTTCGGAAATTTCATATGCAACATTCACCGTAGGGAAAAGTCCAAAATAATCCCATGGATAGGCTGTTTGCGTGTTTTCAAGATAAGGACGGACATAGGCATATTCAACCCTCAAACCATATTCGGCCGACCATTTTTTATTCCATTTATGGCTGAAAGTCCCATAAATTGCCTGAATCTGCTGTGTATAGTCAAAAATATTGCTTCGGCCTGTATCATTGGTCATCACTGTATTGATAGTATCGTAATATTGGTATAGAAAATCATTGCGGTCTTTTTTCCAGGTAAATTGATAGCCGGTCTGTATTTTCATTTCTTTTCTGGTCATGGGGTGGGTATAATCCACCTTGGCAGTTAGGGTGCTGTTTATCGAATTTGTACGGGTATTTTGCTGTTCCATCAAAAGGTTTATCTGATCGCCATTGGCCCTATAATGATTATTCCAAAAACCATTTCCGTTTTCAGATCTGCTGTCGTTGTATTGAACATCGAATACCAATTCTCTGTTTTCACCCATCATACCTAATTTGTCCAGATTAGGCGCGCCGGTCGAGTCTTTTTCCGGAAAAATAATAGAATATATCGCATTGTAAGTCATGCCATTACTATTGCTGTTGTTGATATTAAACCTTTTATCAAATCCGCTCATGATGGAATCTGCGTCAAAATTGTCATATCTGATATCGCCGGTTGATCTCCCACGGCTTGGATTGGCATTCACCTGCAGCGAAAGCGTATTTGTTTCATTGATATAAATATCGGTACCCAAACGGCCCCAAATGGATTGGTTATTATTAAAATTATTACTGTAGGTATTAAAATAATAAGCAGAATCGGGTAAAATATTGTAGCGATAACTTTCTGAAAAACTGAAGGAATTTCTATCATTCACATTGATATTCGAAAAAACATTGATTTTTCTGGATTTGTAGTTCAATGCCAAACCTCCATTGTATTTATTAAACCAATAACCATCTGGATCTACTTTTCTGAATGCCAGGGCATTTGTACCGATACCGCCATTTACGGAACCGGTGAAACCCTGCAGATTATTTTTCTTCAATACTATATTAATAATGCTGCTTCCGCCGCCATCGGGGGCATTTTTGGCAGAAGGATTGGTCATGATTTCAATACTGCGGATTGTATTTGCAGGAATTTGGCGCAGAATTGCCGCCTGATTGTCACCGCTGAGTCCGGTAGGTTTGCCATTAATAAATACTGTAACAGCTTTTCCTCTTACTTTGACAGCTTCATCTTTGTCTACTTCAACTCCGGGTGTGCCTCGCAAAACCTCGGTCGCATTTTCTGCATCTGACAGGGCACTTTTTTCCACATTGAAAACTCGTTTATCCAAACCGAGCTGCATCAAAGATTTTTCAGCCTTCACCACAACTTCTGCCTGCATTTTTGCATCTGTGATTAAGGAAATTTTACCCAAATTTTTGAAAGGGGCCTCTGCGGTAATATTGATACTGTCAATTCTCTTGGTGATATATCCTACAAAGTCGATTTTTGCATAATAGGCACCCGGATTGATTTTGCTGATGCTGAAATCTCCGTCGAGGTCAGTGATGACACCGGTGATGAGTGAATCGGAAAGGTTATACAATGCCACCGCTGCAAATTCGAGCGGTTTTTTGCTGTCGGTGTCCGAGATATTGCCTTTTATTGTACCCGTAACAGGCATATTCATGGGCATTTGAGCAAAGCTGACAGTGGTTCTAAGGAAAATAACTGTTAAAAAAAGAGAAAGTTGAAAAGACTTCATATTTGATTGCTTTGGTTGGAATCCTGATATTCGATTTAGCTTAATTAATAATTATAATTAGTGTTTTGTCATTGGTTACACATGCAAGTAATAAAAAAAAATGCACATGACAGATTCTCTTCGACCAATGCGGAGGAATCATGGATAAAGAATCTGTATAGCCTGAGTTTAGTTTGGATAATGTATTATATTTGTACGAAATTTCATCATAACATTCATTGACTTTATTTATGAGCAGAAGGAATTTTTTAAAAATTTTGGGAATTGGCGGTCTTGCAGGATTTGCAAAATCGGCCTTTGGATTCCCGACGGCAACAGATATAACGCCAAATTTTGACAATAAAGGCAAGGCCATTGTCATTTCTACCTGGAATCACGGCCTTGCGGCGAATAAAGAAGCCTGGACTATTCTTAAAGATGGCGGAAAAGCATTGGATGCAGTAGAAAAAGGCGTTAGAGATTCAGAATCCGATCCTGAAAATACCACGGTCGGGCTTGGTGGAACTCCAGATAGAGACGGCAATGTAACGCTTGATGCCTGTATAATGGACGAGAAAGGCAGAGCAGGATCCGTCGCTTTTTTACAGCATATCGAAAATCCAATTTCAGTTGCACGCATGGTGATGGAAAAAACTCCGCATGTAATGCTTGTGGGAGATGGAGCCTTGCGTTTTGCTTTGGAAAATGGATTTAAAAAGACCAACCTGCTTACTGAAGCTTCAAAAAGACGTTGGGAAGAATGGAAAAAAACGGCCAAATACGAGACACCTATTAATATCGAAAACCATGATACAATCGGTATGTTGGCTATAGATAAGGATGGTAATATATCAGGAGCCTGTACTACGAGCGGATTAGGTTATAAAATGCATGGCAGAGTAGGTGATTCTCCAATCATCGGTGCCGGTTTATATGTCGATAATGAAGTCGGCGGAGCTGTCGCGACAGGTCTTGGTGAGTTGGTTATGCGTACCTGCGGTAGTTTTCTGGTGGTGGAAAATATGCGTCGAGGTATGTCGCCCGAAAAGGCCTGCAAGGCAGCTGTTGAGCGTATTATTGCGAAACATCCTTCAGTGGAAGATATGCAGGTCGGTTTTCTGGCCTTGAGAAAAGACGGAAAATACGGAGGATACAGTATTCATGACGGATTTGACTTTGCACTTACTTATGAGGGATATCATGGGATGACGAAGACTGCGTTTATGGTGAAATAATGAGTGATGTGCGGATGAGAAGATCCCGTCTGGGGTCGGGACAAGTTGTGCGGATGTGCGGATTTAACTTGATCTATAGTGATATGCTGATTTGACTTGATTTAAACTGACAAGTACTTGGGAATTACACAATGTAATTATTGCCTTCAGTCTCAGAGAGGTGCAACATGCTTAGCACCGAAGGTGCGTTTTAATAACCCTGAAGGGGTAATATGATTATAATAAAACAAATAAAATGTTTAAAACCCCGAAGGGGTGACAGTTTTACCTGTAACAAGAAAGAAAAAATATGAGATTACTCACAATTATAATCATTTGCTTTTCAACTTCCTGTACGCCAAGTTTTAACAGACTGCTTATTTACGAAGAAACTGAACAAATTGGAAAAATAGGTCTGCTTGTAGAATTTCCGGAAGCTTTTTCAAAAAATGATACAATGAGCAGTCTCTACGCCAAATATGGCTACGAAGAACGTGCTGCAAGAATTGCTGAGGATAAGAGAAAACAGGAAATTTGGATTAAAACAGCCTTTTTGGAAAAATTCAATTATTGTAAATTGTACTATGGTTTTGAGCTATCCGACGGACAATTACCTCATTACAGTATTCATTTTTTTGAGACAGAAAAAATTGTAAGCTCCGGTGAAAGGCAAAATTTTGAAAAAGTTTTGGTGATGGAACTCTATTCTACCAATCCCTCAAAAAAAATAGCTGACTCATTTCAATCAGTTTATTATGCCAACAGTTATGGATATACACTTCAAAACTATCGAAACCTCGTATCTCAGCTTCAAAAAAGATTGGAAAAATATGAAAGAGATAGAGATAAGACGTTACAAAAAGATAATTAATATGTATTTGATGTGCGGATATGATGATCTCGTCTAAAGCCGAGACAAGTTGTGCGGATGTGCGGATAAATACCGCGGGTTTTAACTTTGGTTACTTATCTAAATTTTACCGCAAAGACTCGAAGATTTGCGCAAAGCGCGCAAAGATCTAAAGAAGTTTATATTTAAGTATTTTAAGCATTGTTAAGTAAAAAAGAGTACTATTTTCTAATTCGCTGCGCGGAGCTCACTCCGTTCGGTTGTCAAATCCTCAAATTTTCAAATCAAAATATATATGTTTTCAATTGCAATACATGGTGGCGCGGGTACAATTCTACGCAGCAGCATGACCCCCGAAAAAGAACAGGCTTACAAAGAAGCCTTGCAGACAGCGCTCAACATTGGTTACAGCATTCTGGAAATGGGTGGTACTTCCCTCGATGCGGTTGAACAGGCAGTCCGCAGCCTGGAAGACTGTCCGCTGTTTAATGCCGGAAGAGGATCGGTCTTTACGGCCGACGGAACTCACGAAATGGATGCCTCAATTATGGACGGAAAAACATTGAATGCCGGTGCTGTAGCAGGTGTTCACGGTGTTAAAAATCCGGTTACTCTGTCAAGACTGATCATGGAAAAATCGGGTCATGTAATGTTGGCTGCTAAAGGTGCAGTTGACTTTGCCAAACAGATGGGCTGTGAATTCCGTGATGCGGAATATTTTTATGATGAATTCCGTTTCAATCAGTGGCAGGAAGTGAAGGGAAGTGATACCTTTCAGTTGGATCATGCGGCCAAGAAAGATGAAAAATTTGGTACTGTAGGTGCTGTAGCGCTCGATAAAGCCGGCAATCTGGCAGCAGCCACTTCTACCGGAGGTATGACCAATAAACGATTTGGCCGAATAGGCGACAGTCCTGTCATCGGTTCAGGTACCTATGCCAACAACAATACCTGTGCGGTTTCCTGCACGGGAAGCGGCGAGTTTTTTCTCAGAACTGTAGTGGCTTACGATGTTTCCTGTTTGATGGAATATAAAGGACTTTCCCTTGCTGAAGCTACCAAAGAAACTGTTCAAAAAAGACTACTGAATATCGGCGGAGACGGCGGACTGATTGCTGTAGATGCTAAAGGGAATATTTCTTTGGAATTCAATACAGAAGGCATGTACAGGGCCTGTAAAAATTCAAAGGGACTGGAAGAAATAAGCATTTACGAAGCATAATTTCTTCTGATAATCTGACTTCTGACATCTGACAATCTTTATATATCAATGATTTATACGCAACTAAAAGAAAAATACGCAGCAGAATTGGCCAAATCTATAGCTGCATTCAATTTGATCAGCATAGTCAGACTGGGACTTGTCATTGCATTTTTGATTGTCGGATATTATTATTTGGTCAATTATAATGCTGTTTGGCTTTTTATCGGATTGGCGATCGCGGCAGTTTTTGCTGTACTAATATATTTTCATGATAAAATTCGTCGTAAAAGAGATCTGGAAACGGCGCTCTTAAATCTGAACAAAGAAGAAGAATCCTTTGTAAAAAGGGAGTCTTTACCTTTTGAAAACGGCATTGAATTTTCAGAAGATAATCATCCTTATGCTTACGACATTGATATTTTCGGACAAAGTTCTCTTTTTCAGAATTTGAACCGCTGTGGCACAGTTCCCGGAAAAGCAAAACTTGCCGGCTGGTTAAAGGCCGCATTGAGTTCGGAGGAAATTCTGCAAAATCAGGAAGCGGTGGAAGAGCTAAGAAATAAGCTGGATTTTAGACAGAAATTGTTGGCTGTGGCCCGAATGAACAAAGATTCAAAAGTGCTATATGACAATATTTTGAAATGGGTAAAAATGAAAAATCCTGACTATTCACCAATTGTCAGAATTTTATCTTTTGTCATGCCGCTTGCGCTTTTTGGCGTTATTATCGCCTATTTTTCCGGAGGTCCGGAATCTTTGTCAAATGTCATCACTTATCTTTTTTTAGCCAATTTGGGTATTCTCTATTCTCAGCTGAAAAAGATACAGCAGCAGATTGTCAGCGCCGATCGGGTACGCGAGGTTATCCGTCAGTATGGTATGATCATCCATGAAATTGAAAACGAAAGTTTCCAATCCGAAAAATTGAAGGCCCTGCAGGCTAAATTGCAGACAGGAGAGGGTTCCTCAGGTTTACAGCTGCAAAAATTGGCTTCATTGTTTAATAGTCTGGAGGCTATTCAAAATTTTCTGGGCGCAGTTATTTTTAACGGGCTATTCCTTTATCATCTGCATACTTTGTACGCACTCTTGCAATGGAAGAGAAAATATTCCGAAAAAATAAATGATTGGCTGGATGTTATTGCAGAATTGGAAGCATTGAACAGCTTTGCAGGATTAGCCTATAATAATCCTAATTATGCTTTTCCCGAAATCAATTCAGATAATAAAATTGTTTTTGAGGAATTGGGACATCCGCTGATAGATCCCCAAAAACGTGTTGATAACGATGTAGATTTCAGCAATAATCCGTTTATTTTGCTCACGGGATCCAATATGTCAGGCAAAAGTACATTCCTGCGCGCTCTTGGTGTAAATATGGTGCTCGCTGCTGCAGGTTCTGTTGTCTGTGCAAAAAAAGCAACGGTTCATCCAATGCCACTATATGTTTCCATGCGCCTTTCCGATTCTTTGGCCGACAGTGAATCATATTTTTATGCAGAAATAAAACGTTTGCATGAGATTATGTCACATTTGGACGGACAAAGGGCCTTTGTATTGTTGGATGAAATTTTGCGGGGTACCAATTCTGATGACAAAAGAAATGGAACTATCGGTGTGGTGAAGAAAATGGTAGAAAGAAATGCCGTCGGCGCTATCGCTACGCATGATTTAGAGGTCTGTCTTACGACAAATGAATATCCGAATTATCTCTGCAATAAATGCTTTGAGGTGGAGATCCTGAATGATAATTTGCATTTTGATTATAAATTAAAAACAGGTGTTTCCAAAAATAAAAGTGCTACCTTTTTGATGGAGAAAATGGGGATAATTTGATATGATGCTTTACGGATATAAAAATGTGGCTATTA
>JBIKQC010000563.1:0-2908 GCA_044349855.1 Saprospira sp. | reverse complement strand
TCCCAATTTATTTTTCTTAATTTGAAATTCCCGCTGCATATCCTTTAAGTCTGAAATTGTTATTTTTCCTGTGTATTCAGCTTCCAATTCCTTTCTTTTTTCCAATTCTGTAATAATGATTTCCTGCTCTGTATTGTTCATTGTTTCTTGAACAATATTTAGAATCTGATTGTATTTTTGGTTGTATTTTTCTCTTTAATTTTATTAAATGCAGTCTGATATTATTTAGTAATTTGGTCAAGATCAATATCGGATTATTCCAAGGAAAGACTGCTGCTTTTATTTGAATTTAAATCTTTACTAATTTCCCTCAAGGAATTTCCAAAATTGTAGCCACAAATCACGCACCCTGCCAACAGAAGGATTTACATCATTTGTAATCAGCTCTGTTGGGGGATTTTCCAATGAACAGCGAAGCTTTTCCTGTCGAATTAGTGTCAGTTTGTGCAGAACAGTACGATTTGTAACTATGTTATTTGCCCCTTTCAAAACTTTCCTTCCAAAAAACTGTTTTTTGATAACAAGTTTTGAAATAATAATATGTAAAACTGTATTTTTGCGCGAATGAAAAGTGGCAGTTTTTAAATAATCTTATTGCTAGACTATGTACTCAAGGTTATGCCATTTTTCTTAAATCTTATGCGACGCATAATTACTGCTATTATTACTCATTAAACTATAAAACAGGAACCGCATGTCAGTCTTCCAACATCCTGACCGTTTTGTCAACAGACATCTTGGCCCAAGTGCAGCTGAACTCAAAGAAATGCTGCAAACAATCGGAGTAGATTCTTTGGATCAGCTCATCGAGCAAACAATTCCTTCACAGATTCGAATGAAAGGCGAGTTGAAACTCCCGGCTTCTCAGTCAGAGTTTGAATATCTGTCAGAACTCAAGAAAATTGCTTCAAAGAACAGACTGTTCAAAAATTACATTGGCCAAGGCTATTTCGGAACAATAACACCTTCTGTAATACTTCGCAATGTGTTCCACAATCCGGGTTGGTATACACAGTACACACCTTATCAGGCAGAAATTGCTCAAGGCCGTTTGGAATCTCTGCTCAATTTCCAGACAATGGTCTGTGATTTTACCGGACTTCCTGTTGCCAATGCATCTCTGTTGGATGAAGCTACAGCTGCTGCTGAGGCTATGACAATGTTCTACGGTCTACGCAACAAACGTCCGAAAGACGAGCCTGTAACTCACTTCCTTGTTTCCAAAAATGTCTATTTGCAGACCTTAGACGTGTTGATAACCCGTGCTGAACCGCTTGGCATCAAAGTGATCGTTGCCGATCCTAAAGAAATGATTTTCAATCAGGATGTTTACGGTGTATTGTTGCAGTATCCCGGCGAGGACGGTTCTGTTGAAGATCAGCGAGATATCGTTGCAAGAGCAAAAGCTGCCGGTGTTTATGTAGCAGTTGCTGCTGATATTATGAGCTTGGCCCTCCTTACACCTCCTGGTGAATGGGGTGCAGATGTTGTGCTTGGAAATACTCAACGTTTTGGTGTTCCAATGGGTTATGGCGGACCGCATGCAGCCTATTTTTCCTGTAAAGAAGAATATGTTCGCCATATTCCTGGCCGACTTATTGGTGTTTCCATCGATACTCACGGCAATCGTGCATTGCGAATGGCATTGCAGACAAGAGAGCAACATATACGTCGAGAAAAAGCAACCTCCAACATATGTACTGCACAGGCACTTTTATCAAATATGGCAGCCATGTATGTTGTCTATCATGGTTCCGAAGGTATCAAAGGTATTGCAACCCGTATTCATCGTCTTGCACAGGTACTCGATGCCGAATTAAAGGCATTGGGTTATACTCAACTCAATAAATCATTTTTCGATACACTTAAAATTGATTTGGGCAATGAGGAAACACAAGCCAAACTTCGTCATGCTGCCCTTTCTGCAGCTATAAATCTGTATTACCCCAATAAACGTTTTGCCCAGATTGCATTGGATGAAACTACAAATCTTGAGGATATTGCAGTATTGGTCAGTATTTTTGCAGAACTGAAAGGGTTGGATAAAGTTTCTGCAGCTGATTTGGAAAGCCGCCACAAAGCAATTTTTAGTGCTGCATTTTCTTTTCCTGTCGGAATGGACAGAACTTCTGCCTATCTGCAACACGATGTTTTTAAAAAATACCGTTCTGAGAGCTTAATGATGCGTTATATCAAAAGCCTTGAAAATAAAGACCTTTCTTTGGTTCATTCCATGATCTCATTGGGTTCATGTACCATGAAATTGAATGCTGCCACAGAATTGATTCCTGTTACCTGGGATGAATTCTCAGCTATACATCCTTTCGTTCCTGCAGATCAGGCTGCGGGTTATCAGCAGATCATCTCCGAATTGGAAGGCTATCTCTCGGAAATTACAGGATTTACAGCTTGCTCTTTGCAGTCAAACTCAGGTGCTCAGGGTGAATACACTGGACTTTTAACTATACGTGCTTACCATATTGCCAATGGCCAAACCCAACGCGATGTGGCGCTGATACCTTCTTCAGCGCATGGTACGAATCCTGCTTCAGCCGTGATGGTGGGTATGCAGGTAGTGGTAGTTGCCTGCGATGAACGTGGCAATATCGATTTTAACGATCTGAAAGTCAAAGCTGAACAGTACAAGGACAAACTTTCCTGCCTGATGGTGACTTATCCGTCTACACACGGTGTGTTTGAAACAGCAATCAAAGAAATTTGTCAAACTATCCACGATAACGGCGGTTTGGTATATATGGACGGTGCAAATATGAATGCACAGGTCGGTTTAACTTCTCCGGGTTTAATCGGTGCAGATGTTTGTCACCTCAATCTGCACAAAACATTTGCAATTCCTCATGGCGGAGGTGGCCCTGGTGTTGGCCCAATATGTGTTAACGACAAATTG
>JBIKQC010000116.1:0-10196 GCA_044349855.1 Saprospira sp. | reverse complement strand
AATTAAACACTTTTAATGTATTGTAAATCATTATTATAAAATAATCGAATCAGTGTTTTTAGTTTTTTGAAATTAGTATAATTTGAATATGGGTAACCAATCACAAATAATAAGAACTTTGAACCCGAAGGCCCCGCGAAGCGAATGAAGTCTTTTTCATACTAACATCGTTAGAAAGTCTATTAAATAGCACAGAATGTACTAATCCTGTTTTCTGGCTTTTTCTAAAGTAAAACCAAAGGTAGAACCGACATCTAATCGGCTTCTGACATTGATTGTCTGATTATGCGCTTCAATGATATGTTTGACTATTGAAAGACCTAATCCGGTACCGCCTTCACCTCTAGATCGACCTTTGTCGACTCTGTAGAAACGTTCAAAAAGCCGGGGCAGATGATCCTGTGCAATACCTTTTCCTGTATCGGATATTTCTACAAGGATATTTTTATCCAGGTCGTAAAATCCAATCAAGGTTTTTCCGTCTTCGCGTCCATATTTTATCGAATTCGATACTAAATTTATCAAAACCTGTCTAATCATTTCCCTATCGGCATTGACCCAATGGGGTTTATGCGCTTGATCCTTCAGTTCCAATACAATTTTTTTGCGGGCAGCGCTGAACTCCATTTCTGCCATAACATCTGACACGAGATCCTGAATGTTGAATTTTTTAATGTCGAGCTGTACGCCACCGGATTCAAATTTTGAAATTTGGTTCAAATCCTGAACAATTTCAGCAATTCTATCTACATTATCGATAGCCCTCTGCAAGTATTTTTCTGCAATATCAGGATCGTCCATTCCGCCTTCAATTAGGGTATACAGATAACCTTGTATATTAAAAATAGGTGTTTTTAATTCATGTGACACATTGTCGATAAATTCTTTACGGAATTGCTCAGTTTTTTTAAGGTATTTTATCTCTTGAGTCCAGTCCTTAGCCCATTCAGTAACTTCGCGCTCTACCCGGTCAATAATATGAGTATTCATATCAACCTGAATAGGTGGGCTGCTTTTGGGCGCTTTCAGACTGTGAATGGATTTGTAAATGATTTTGACCTTATTATAAATAAAATGTCTTAATGCTTCATAAATAGCTATTGTGGCAAAGGTGAGATGTAGAATAAAAATCAATCCTATCAGCCACCAATCTATGATGTCCGGAAAAAAAAGTTTGAGTATGATGACCACCAATGCTGTTGTCAGAGCATGATTAAGCGCTGTTATAAAAGCAAGTATTTGTGGTGTTGGATTTTTTGGAGAAATCAGTAACATAAGAATCAGTTATAATGATAAAAAAAGCCGAGGCTCTTCTGAGTTCGGCTTTATTATACTGCAAATGTAAAGTATATATATAAGTATACAAAACAGGCTATGTTAACTTTCAAAAAAAATCTTAAAATTCAAATTTATAGCCAATTCCTTTTATTGTTTTAATATAATCCTCTCCAATCTTTTCCCTTATTTTTCTAATGTGAACATCAATCGTTCGATTGCCGACTATTACGTCATTACCCCATACGCTTTTGAAAATTTCTTCACGAGTAAACACTTTTCCGGGTCTTGTTGCCAAAAGGTAAAGCAGCTCAAATTCTTTTTTGGCCAATATAATAGATTCACTATTTTTTGTCACCATTACCTTTGATTTGTCAATTGTTAGGTCGGCAATATTTATTATATCAGAATGGTCTTCTTGAGAGGAACTGCTGTATCTCCTCAGTAAAGCAGTAATTCGGCTTAAAAGGACTCTTGGGCGAATAGGTTTTGTAATGTAGTCGTCTCCGCCGACTTCAAAACCGACAATTTGAGAATAGTCCTCACTTCTTGCAGTGAGAAAAGCAATTATTGTATTTTTAAAATCGGAGTCTGAACGCAGTTCTCTGCATACTTCGACACCATCGAGCTCCGGCATCATAATATCCAGAAGAATAAGATGAGGGTGTACTTTTCTAGCCATTTCAATTGCTTCACGGCCGTTGCGGGCAGTGGTTACCTGATAACCTTCTTTGACAAGATTGTAGGTTACAAATTCTAAAATATCAGGTTCATCGTCAGCTATCAGAATTTTGAACTCATTTGCTTCCTTCATAACAAATTTTTAGCGTTTATTTATTTTGCAAAAGTACCACTTTAATTGAAATGTAGATGGTATTCAAAATTATGTCTTTGTTAAACCTATGTAAATTTAATGATTATTGTGTCAACTTATCCATTGACATTCTAATTCTCCATTCCTTTGGAAAATAGTTGTTTACCCTATTTTGCAGTTTTTTTATCCAACCCAATCCAAGTCCTTTGTATCTAATAAGCTGCCAACCATCTTTTTGTTCTGCCTTATCAATAGGCAGATTGTCCTGTCTTAGATATGTAAGAGCTGTTTCCAGTTCCAAATCTGCACAGGTAAAAGCACCCTGATTCAGTCCGGTCCAAAGTGCAGCGGCGGGTAGAGGAGAAAAGCCCTTACGGTTCAGTTCGGCCAATTCGGCACCGCCATAAACAATATTTAAAAGCGATTCAAGCACCTGTGCCTCCTGCCAAAGATGAAGGGGGACTACTTTTATAGTTTCATTTTTTTGACCAAGCTGATATTTGTCGGGATCTGAACACCAATTTTTGAGCTGTTCAGTCTCTTTTGCGGCTTTATTCAGATTTGTCTTTTTTACCCTTGGCGTAGTAACGGCACTGTCACCGGCTTTTTGCAATACACTTAGGAAAAAGCCTTCCCCTTTAGTTTTGTGCGGATAAAATCGGTAAGCATACAAATCATCCTGATTAGTTTCCGTAATTTTCCAATCTTCTGCGAACTCAATTTTAAGTGAATTGAAATCGCAATCCTCTCTGAATTTCAGCAGGTTTTTTTCGTTTTCCGATACATTGTAAGTACAGGTGCTGTAGATAAGAATACCGCCCGGACGCAAAGCTTTCCATATATCGTGTAAAATTCGCTGTTGGCGTAAAGCGCAGTGCTGTACAGCCTGTAGTGACCATTCTCCGATACTGTGTTCTGCTTTTCGGAACATCCCTTCGCCCGAACAGGGTGCATCTACAACAATTATGTCAAAAAAGGCCGGAAGAACCTTGCCGATTTCTAAAGGGTCATTTTGTGAAACCCAAATGTTGGCCTGTCCCCATTTTTGAATATTTTCGGCCAGGATATGAGCTCTTGATTTTATCACTTCATTGCTGAGTAACAGACTTTCTTCATTGAGCAGGGCAGAAATGAGGGTGCTTTTGCCGCCGGGGGCAGCGCAAAGGTCAAGCACTCTTAATTGGCATTCCAATTTACCATGCTGTTTCAATGCCTGTTCCAAAAACATGGAAGAGGCCTCCTGTACATAATAGCCTCCTGCGTGGATGAGTGGGTCGGCCGTAAAATTTGGCCGTTCCTTCAAATAAAAAGCCCTTGATGCCCATGGTACAGATTCGAACTCTGTGGGCATTTCAGTTTTTTTATAAGGATTATACCGCAAAGAAACCGGACTGACTGTTTCCAAAGAACTAAAAAATGCCTTAAATTCTTCTTCTACAAACAGTTCCTGCATCTGATCCAAAAAAGCTTTCGGAAAATTGGACATCTGTATTTTATATGGTCTAAGCTTATTTTACATTAACACTCAGAACAGGAAGGCTGGAGTGGTTGGCCAAACTCTCTGTTACTGAAGGTGAAAGCATTTGGATAAAACCTGACTTGCCATGAGTTGTGAGGGCAATAAGGTCGATATTGTTTAGGGCACTAAAATTTAAAATACCGCTTTCTTCGTCAAAAGCATTGAAAATATTAGTAGTGAAGTTGTTGCCCGGATAATGTGCAGCAAATTTCAGCATGCGATCGTTACTGTTAGCGGTTTCTTCAAAATTATAAGGCATATTGACAAAAAGCAGATGAATTTTAGCCCCATAAAGATTTGCAAAGCTTAGGATTTTCTCAAAAGCATTGTGTACATCTTCTTTAAATGTAGAGGCAAAAACTATATTAGTAAAATTCATGATTTTAGGTTCTTCTTTTAAAACCAAAACAGGCGCAGAAACGGAACGTAATACTTTTTGTGTGTTAGAGCCTAAAAAAGCCTCTTTGAAGCCGCTTGCACCATGTGAGCCCATAATAATAAGGTCAATATTATGCTGCACAATATGATTTTTGATAACATCAAAAGATGCATTTTCGCTGATAAATGTTTTGACTGTTAATCCCTTTTGAGTAGCATTGTGGTTGAGGTCATTCATATACTGATGTGCTGCACCTATTGCGATTTTTAGCTCTTCAGGGAGTTCCGGTTTTGCAGTTGCCGATTGACTTAAATATTTTGGAATATCCATAAGGTGAAGAAAATCCAAATTTGCTTTTGCTTTCTCCGCAATTGAAATTGCGGTAGATTCGGCAATTTTACCATATTTTGAAAAGTCAGTTGGGACCAGTATGTTTTTCATAAAAGTAATTTTTTAGAAAGTTTAGTTGCTGAAAGTTAACGGTTCAAAATAACCGTTTTTTCTTAATTTAAAAAATGACATAGGTCATTTGAGCAACAATTTACATTTTTTTAATTACATACTACATTTAAGGTGTTTTAAGTATTTGATTTTTTAATGAAGTAATCACTGCGAAACTTTGGCCACTGAGGTGACTTTTCAACCAGGAAATGATGTCGAAACTTTTCAGAGCAACACTTCCTTAGAGGTCTTTATCCAATTGCTCAAAAATTTCCTTGTATTCCAACAGTTTGTTTTGACTGATTTTAAGCATCTTAAAGTAAAATTGACGTTTTTAAGTTGCAACACAAAAAAACCTGTCAGAAAAATCTGACAGGTTGGTTTTTGTAGCCGGTAGGGGAGTCGAACCCCTCTTGCAAGAATGAAAATCTTGAGTCCTAACCGATAGACGAACTGGCCAAAAGGCAAAAAATAATAATTTAGCTGAATAAAATATAAATATTTTATAATCACTTAAACGTTGTAGCCGGTAGGGGAGTCGAACCCCTCTTGCAAGAATGAAAATCTTGAGTCCTAACCGATAGACGAACTGGCCATAAGGTAATTTGGAAATTTGTTTAGTAACGGTTAAATTTCCATAAAAACAAGAACGAACTTTTTAAGAAACATAATATGACTGCTGCAATCGCTACGTAATCATATCATTTAAACGTTGTAGCCGGTAGGGGAGTCGAACCCCTCTTGCAAGAATGAAAATCTTGAGTCCTAACCGATAGACGAACTGGCCAATAAGTGTTTTGCGGATGCAAATTTATGTAAACTTATTGTATTTTCAAATTTTATTGTATTTTTTTTAAAAAAATATTTGCGATAATTAATCCTCAAATAAAATATTCAATAGTTAGTTTAATAATTTTATCTTCATTTTTTAGTTGAGTGAATCGGCAATCGAAGATAAAGTAAATAATAATCAAAAACAAGGGTTAAAAACAATTAAATTCAAAATTAACCTGATCCAAAATGAGTGTACAATAAAGAATTATTTTTAGCAGAATTCGGAAAAAAATTTTAAACTTGCAGTTGGAAGTTTGAATTCTTAAGTAACTAAGACAAAAATACAATGAAAAAAACGAAAATTGCGATTAATGGTTTTGGTCGAATCGGCAGACTTGTACTTCGTGAACTGTTGAAAAAAACTAACGCAGAGGTCGTTGCCATTAACGATCTTACAGATTTAGTTACTCTTGCACATCTTTTTAAATATGATTCTTCACAGGGGGCATTCAATGGCACTGTAAGCCATGACAAAAATGGTATTTTAATAAATAATACCCAAATCAAAACTTATGCACTTAAAAATCCGGCCGAGCTTCCCTGGGAGGAATTGGAAATTGATGTCGTTTTGGAATGCACCGGTATTTTTAGAGATAAAGAAAAGGCTTCATTGCATTTGCAGGCAGGGGCAAAACGGGTTATCATCTCTGCTCCGGGAAAAGGGGAGATGGCAACAGTTGTTCGCGGTATCAACGATGAATTGCTGTCAGGCACTGAACAAATCTTTTCAAACGCATCCTGCACAACCAACTGTCTGGCACCGCTTGTGAAAATAGTACTCGATAATTGGGGAATAGAACAGGCATTTATGGGTACTGTTCATGCATATACTGCCGACCAGAATCTCCAGGATTCTCCGCATAAAGATTTGCGCAGAGCAAGAGCAGCAGCCATAAATATTGTACCCACATCCAGTGGAGCAGGAGAAGCCCTTGCTATAATCTTCCCCGAAATTCAAGGTAAAATTAGTGTTTCCTCTTTGCGTGTACCCGTAATAACAGGTTCTTTGGTTGAATTGATTGTACTGTTAAAAAATCCTGTACTTTCTGCCGAAGAAGTGAATAAAGTTTTCAAAGCTGCTGCTGATGGTCATTTTAAAGGAATTATGGAATACAGTGAAGCGCCTTTGGTGTCAACAGATATCGTGGGAAATCCTCATTCCACCATTTTCGATGCTGAACTCACAACCCTCAATGCCAATATGTTAAAAGTAACTGCCTGGTATGACAATGAGGCCGGTTATTCTGCCCGTCTTGCCGAAGTTGCAGTGATGTAAAATTGATAATATCTCTTCATTTGATAGCTTAATTTATTATGAAATTAGAAAATCTTCAAATAAAAGGGCAACGCATACTAATGCGTGTAGATTTTAATGTTCCTCTAGACAGCAGTAATGCTGTAACTGATGACACCCGTATAAGTGAAACCCTTCCTACTATTCGTTTTTTATTGGAGAATGGTGGAAGACTTATTCTGATGTCTCATTTAGGCCGTCCGGAGAAAAAGCTTAAAGAGGACGGATCAGTAGACAGAGAAAAATTCACAATGCATCATACTATTGCTACTTTGTCTAAGCTTTTGGGACAAGATGTTAAATTTGTAGATGATACTATTGGCCTTAAAGTTGAAACGGCAGTGAATAATCTGAAAGACGGAGAAGTACTGATGTTGGAAAATACCCGTTTTTACAAAGAGGAAACAAGAGGTGATGAGGCTTTCGCCAAATCTTTGGCGTCTTTAGCTGATATCTATGTCAATGATGCTTTTGGTGCTGCACATCGTGAGCATGCCTCAACAGCTACAGTTGCAAAATTTTTCCCTGCAGAAAAAAAAGCTTTCGGATTTTTGATGCGTTTAGAATTAGAGAGTTCGTCAAAATTATTGAACAATCCCCAAAAACCTTATGTCGCTATTTTAGGAGGAGCAAAGGTTTCTGACAAAATTCTGCTTTTGGAAAAACTTGTCGATATTGTCGACACTTTGATTATAGGCGGAGGTATGGCTTATACTTTACTCAAAGCAAAAGGTGCAAAAATTGGCAATTCTCTCGTGGAAGAAGATAAGTTGGATGTTGCCAAAGATTTTCTTGCCAAAGCTGCTGCTAAGGGTGTTGCCGTGTTATTGCCAGATGATTCAATTGTTGCCGATAAATTCGATAATGCAGCCAATACTCAACTGCTGTCAAGTTTTGAAATTCCAGATGGTTGGATGGGTTTGGATATTGGACCAAAGGCTACAGCAAATTTCCGGGCCGCTATTTTATCAGCCAAATCGATATTGTGGAACGGGCCTATGGGTGTTTTTGAAATGAGCAGTTTTTCGAAGGGTACTCAGGCTATTGCCGAAGCTGTTGCCGAAGCTACTGCAAATGGTGCATTCTCTTTAGTAGGTGGCGGAGATTCTGTCGCAGCCCTACACAAGTCGGGCAAAGCCGATGAAGTAAGCCATGTATCTACTGGTGGTGGAGCAACTTTGGAATACCTTCAGGGAAATATCTTGCCTGGTGTTGTTGCTATTGAATCATAGGTTTTTGATGAATGCAAAAAATAAAATGGCTGTCCCGAGATTTTTTAGGACAGCCATTTTATATGTAGTCAAATTCTGTTTTATGGAGTAGGTAAGTTTTGATTGTTGACAGGTTCAACGATTACATCAATTTCCTTTTCCTTTTCCTTTTTCTGACTCTTCATATAATCTCTTAATGCTTTTTTCCCGACTATGAGTGCTGTTCCAAGAAAAGTGCCGATTGCCAAACCTGTAATTAGAGCCATTAAGGCATTTGGTGCTTCTCGACTTAAGGGGTAGATAGGTTTGTCAATAGCCTGAAGCAAAGGAGTTTGCTGTTCTAAAGCAATTTTAGCAGCTTCAACATTTCGTATTGCCATGAAATAGGCTTCCATTTCACCGCTTAGCTTCCTTCCAAGATATTGGATTTCAATCTCTTCAGCATGTTGACCCATTGCTGCGAGATTATGGGTATTCAGATAGCTAATGTAACCTTTTTCAGCCCTATCCATTTCTTTCTCCAATGAGTCTCTTCTAATTCTTGCTGCCAAGTAGATTCTTTGCTGTTTTTCTACCGATTTTTGAGTATAATAAGTATTTAGTTCATTGTAAAAGCGGAGTAAAAAATGGTAAGAAAGTTCTTCGTTAAAGGACTTAAATTTAAGGGTCAGAATTCCTGCTTTACTAACAGCATCAGAGAGTTGACCTTTGATGATATTGGTACATACCGTCAGCAGAATATAGTTTTGATCTCTGCTAAACCCTTCAGTGCTGTCATTTTTAAAATAAATATTTGCATAGGAAGATTTATTTTTAGCCCATAATTCTCTATAACCATTCAACTCAATGATATGGTTTATAAAATAATCTTCCCTATATTTTCCTTTTTTATTTGGAAGATTTACTTTTTGAAAAAGTACGAGTTCGAGAGTCTTTCTTGTTTTAATAAGTTCCTGAAGCATCGGCATGCCACCACTTTGTCCCAAACCCAAATCGGGATCCAATGACCCAATTCCCAACGAACCGCCCAAAACCTGCTGCATAAAACTCTGATCAGCTCCGGATGATTCATTGAGGGAAAAATTTAGAAATGCAGTGAATTGTACCGGTATTTTCTTTTTGGACTGATACATGTAATAGCCCAAAACAATAGCCAATGCAGCAATAACCCAAGAATATTTCAATAATTCCCAAAAATAGATTTTTGCTATGTTTAGAAGTTTTTCTACAGAAAAACCGGCATCATTTGTTTTTGGATTTTGGATGTTATTAGTATTTGACATAGCTAAAATTTAAGGTCTTGTAATTGCTCTTACAAGCGCAAAAAGCGTTAATCCGGAAGTGACTATGGCAAAAGAGTCTTTGATGACTACATTCCAATCAATAACGCGTCTGCCTTCTTTTACTTTTTTGTTGCGGGTGTGGGTGTCTACATAAACCATTGCACCTTTTTCCACTTTTGGATAGCATTTGAACAGCACAAAATTCTTAGTTTTCTTTACTTTTCCATCTGCATAGCGTACGAAAATGAGTCTTCTTCTGCCGCCATTTTCCCTGTCGATACCGCCGGCATAAGTCTTAACATAGAATCTGGCATGTTTACGTTTGTGAAAAGGAACGTTTACTTTCAAAGGATTTTGCATTTGAACAATTTTATCCTTCGTCAGCATCTCTTCTTTTTCCAGCTCAGTTTTAACCTTCATAATATTTACTTTCAATTCCAGTTCTGCAATATCAGATTTTTCTCTAATATGAGGATGATTAACCCTACCGGCAATTGAAACCAAATCTTTAATTTTGGGAACGGTAATAACATCGCCTTCTTTCAGGTGATAATTGAATTTTGAATTAGTATCTTTTACAACTTCGGCAAGATTTAGAATCACATATCCTTCATCCTGACGGAAAAGTTGAGCACCTTCCAAAAATGCAATATCAGTAATTCCGCCTGCACGAATCAATAAATCATGTACTCTTTCATTCCTATGTGCCATTGTATAGATGCCTGGAAAGAAAATTTCACCTTTAATTTCTACATTTTTCGGCAGTTCAAAGCCTCGGGACAATCTCACAAAAACCTGATCATAAGGTTTCAGCAAAAAATCGTCAGCACCCTCAACTTTCAAACTGTCAGTAATTGGAAATTGCTGCAAAATGGTGACTGTTGAACCGTCAACTTTCTGTTCCAAACGAGAAACTTCAATGATACTAAGCGCAGCTTCATTTTTTATGCCATTCCCCAAATAAATGAGATCTGCAAGACTCAAACTGTCACTATGCCTGAATTTTCCGGGCTTACGAATTGCTCCAACAAGATTTATATTGTATTCATCAACAAAATCAGATTTGAATTTTACCTCTATATCATCAAGGGCTCTGAGAAAAATATTAGACTCTGTTTCCAAATCCATCATAAGAGAGTCAACATT
>JBIKQC010000115.1:0-10198 GCA_044349855.1 Saprospira sp. | reverse complement strand
GACAGACAGTTTAAATATTTTTCCCGATTCGCTGAAGCTTGTCAGTACAGACAGTCTTCCCCCCGATACGGCATTCGTCGTTCAACCAAGAATTATTCAGTTTTCATCCGACTCTCTTCAGGGTCCTTTGCAGTACATTGCCAAAGATTCCATGATTTATGACTTTGTGCAGCGTAAAATTTACCTTTACGGCAATGCAGAAGTTGTTTATGAACAGTACGAATTGAAATCCGGCATTATAGAACTCGATTTTAATACCTTCACAGCAAAAGCCGAAGGTTTTGAAGACAGTCTTGGCCGAAGAACACAAAATCCCTTTTTTAGCGACGGCAATCAGAAATTTGATGCCCGAAAAATTGAATATAATTTCAAAAGCAAAAAAGGAAAGGTTTTTGACGCAAGTACTGAACAGGGCGATGGCTATTTTTTGTCAAAAGCCACTAAATTTGTCAGCAAAGACAGCGACTCTACTCTGACGGACGATGTCATCTATTCCGGAGACTGTACCTATACCACCTGTAATCACAGACAACCGCATTTCGGCATCAGGGCCTCAAAGGCAAAAGTGATCCCCAACAAGCTTATCGTTGTAGGGCCATCCTATCTCGAAATTATGGGCACGCCTACTCCAATAGTTCTGCCATTTGGATTTTTCCCAATTACACAGACCCGTCGTTCCGGACTCATCATGAGTACCAATTTTGACTTTTCGCCTGTCTGGGGCCCGGGAATCCGTGGCATCGGGTATTATTTTGGCATCAGTGAACATATCGATTTGGCCATCACCGGCGATTTTTATACCCGTGGAACCATCAGGGTAAATGCAACCTCAAATTACAACAAGCAGTATAAGGCAAACGGTTCTTTTTCTATCGGTTTTGCCAATACCAAAAACGATGAAAAGGGCACCCCCGATTATAACCGTTCACAGGATTTTAATCTGCGCTGGAATCATACTCAGTCGCCAAAGGCACATCCAAGCGAGAATTTCAGCGCCTCAGTAAACTTCGGTACTTCAAATTTCTATCGCAACACAACAACAACTGCAAATACTGCCCTGCAGTCGACCCTGCAGTCTAATGTTTCCTGGTCAAAACGTTTCATAGGCACCCCATTTTCACTGGCGCTTGGCGCTTCGCACTCCCAAAATACCTCCAATAGAGTAATGACGATTACTTTGCCCAAAACCAGTCTGAATATGAATCAAATTTTTCCTTTCAAAAGGAAGAATCCGATAGGGCAGGACCGTTGGTACGAGCGCATAGGATTTGCCTACAATATGACTGCCAATAATACTTTCCAAATAGTAGATACCCTGCTTTTTGCGCCCGACGGTTTGACCAATGCAATGAAAGATGCCAAATATTCGGTGCTGCATTCGCCCAATTTGAACATGTCATTCAAACTCTTCAAACATATCAATGTTCAGCCAAGCATCAGCTATAAAGAATACTGGTATTTTTATGCAAATGAACAAAACTTTGATCCTACGCTGATTGTAACGGCCGATACAACAATTGATGATGAAACCGGAGCTATTGAAAGCATCAGTTATGATACCACTTACGGTAAAATTGACAATGTACGCGATTACGGATTTAATGCGGTTCGTGATTTTAGTGCCGGAGTGAGTATGAATACTCAACTTTTTGCCACAGGTACTTTCAATATTGGCCGCCTTCAAAAAATAAGAGCAGTGCTTCGTCCCAATGTCGGTTTTTCCTGGCGCCCCGATTATAGCAATGATTTTTGGGGATATTACGGCGAGGTTCAGACAGATACACGTTATCCTGATGTATTCAACCGCTACAGCCGCTACGATGTTGTGCCTGGTGCCGGTCAGCAATCACAACTCAATTACAGTCTGAATATGCGTATGGAAGGCAAGATGCGCAAAAGCAAAAGAGATACCGTAGGTACTGATAAATATAGGAATTTTGTCATTATTAATAATGTCAACATCAGCAGCAGCTATAATTTGGCTGCCGACTCCCTGCAAATGTCCCCTGTCGGGCTCAATGCCAATACGACTCTGTTCAAAGCAGTAAATGTTACTATGAACATGACCTTCGATCCTTATGCGGCCGATGTGAATACAAACAAACGGATCAGCACCTATGAGTGGGTGGCAAATAAGCGAATGTTGCGCATGACTCAGGCTTCACTAAATCTATCAAGCGGTCTCACGGCGCAGAATCTGAAAACGCTTTTTAATCCAAATGCAAAAACGGATGTCAAAAAGACGAAAGAAAATGCTGAATTCCAGATACTTCAAAGTCTAAACCTCAATTACAACCTTAGAGTTGCAAAGCAATATATTGATGGTAGGGATAGTCTGCTCGTTACTGCCAACGAGTTGGCACTGAACGGCAGTATAAAGCTTTCAAAAGGATGGAATATCGCCTTGCAGCGCATAGGTTATGACTTCAGTAAAAAACGGGTTACCTATCCGGATTTTATGTTCTCCCGCAATCTCCACTGCTGGGAATTGGGCCTGAGTTGGCAACCAGAACCTAAAACTTTCAATTTCTTTCTGCGTGTGCGTCCGGGTTCTTTGGGCTTCATCAATCTTCCTGTTAGAAAGACACAATTTGACCCCTATTAGCAACTAAAGCAATCTTCCGTATTTAACCAAGCCAGCATAGCTTAAGTTCAAAACCAGTTCTTTAGCTTTCTATAGCTCTCTCGTCTGTGGGACGAGATAGGATCGCTTTGCGTTGCGTTCACTTCATGCTTCCCTTCGGTGTTTGGGTTGATCACGTACTAACAGCATCGAGGACTAAAAAATAAAATGCCCGACATATTTTTGATAAAACTTTCTTAAAATAATTTCAATGAAAAAATTAGAATATAAATCGTCTTTTCATCAGATTATCAAATAAATACCATTTTTATTAAAATTTTTAAAAGTTAGAACTTTTTTTTATATTTACCAACTAAACCTAAGATTACAGACAAAAAGAATTTTTTGTTTCCTAAATAGACCCATATTTATGTATTTTAAAATTTTTAATTGCCTTATTTTCAGTTTTTTATATAGTGTCAAGGTTTTTGCACAAATACCAAATACAGAATTTAGGGGCTTTGGTCATATTGAATATTCTTTGGATTTTCTCAATCCCCAAAAGCCTGATTCTTATTTTATTTTGGGTGAGCATGATTTATTTGTACAATCAAAGATCAGCAAAAGGTTTTCCTATTTAGGGGAGTTTGTAATTAGATACAATGCCGGTTCTGCTACAAAGTTTTTACCATCGATAGAAAGAACTCTGGTGAAATATTCCTATCACAATAATCACTCAGTTATTTTTGGTAAAATACATACTCCTCTCAACTATTGGAATGACTCTTATCACCACGGACGTGTATTCTACCCTGTAATTTCCCGTCCATTAGCATTCAGCAATTTTGTTCCTCTGCACACAATTGGGATGCAGGTTCAGGGGCAAAATATTGGCAAATGGAATTTTGGCTACGATGTAGTGATTGGCAATGGTATCTCATCAACCGATATTTTCGACAGCAACTCCTCACCCGGAATAGCAGCGGCAATCCATTTCAAACCAATTGAGGGGATGCGTATTGGTGCATCATATTATTTTAACCATATGGATCAAAATGGTTATGGCTCGCACAGCGGGCACACTATGCCTACTGTATCTAATTATAGAGGGCCTATGGACTTTCATTTAAATAGTCTTTCCATAGCTTATTTTGGAGATAAAATTCAATTGCTCAGCGAGACCAGCAGGAATTTTACCAAAACTGATTCATTAGGATTGTCAAGAAATATAAGTACTCTCTTCTATTTGGGTTATGTGATCAAAGAAAAACATATACCCATGATAATGGTTGATTATATAACCATTTCAAAAAATGATTTACATAGCACACCTATGGAAATGTTGAAGTTGGGTTTGGGTTATCGCTATGAATTTAATCACCTATTGAATGTAAAAGGGATGCTTGAATATTATTTTCAACACCAACATCCCAATGGAATTGGGCCAAAAACAAATTATTTTGCAATCGAAATGCAATTAGCCTACGGGTTTTAAATAAAAAAATATGCAATTTTTTTACACATTATTTTTATCTCTGTTTTTAAGTTCTTTTCTCCCGGCACAGTCTGGGGAAAGTTTAATAATAATAGGAAATAAAACCGGTTTTACAGAACTCACGCTAAAAGAAGCCAGAGATATTTTCAAAGGGAAAATGGCTTTTTGGAAAAATAAGGAAGAGGTGATTGTGGTTCTTCCCTCGACAAAATCGGATGATGCTGAATACGTAGCCAAAGAGTTTTTTCAAACCTCAGTTACCGGAATGCAAAAACATTGGCTGGCGCTTGTTTTTCAAGGAAGATCCAATCCTCCAGTATTCGTTCAAACCACAAAAGAAGCAATTGAATATGTGAATAAAAATCCGGGAGCAATTGCAGCATTGCACTGTAAAATATTGGAAGTTCCTGCTTCTATCATCATAAAATTGAAATAGAAATTGGCAAAGTCAGCAAATAAAAAATCAAATCCATTAATCATATTCAGTGGTGTTTTACTGAGAATATGGTTGCCTTTTTCTATTAGTATCACAGCATTTATTTTTGCTGCAGGTTACTATTATCCCAAAAAACAAGAGCAGATTTTTATTGAAAATTATACCTCCAAAATTAGGGAATTGGCCAAGACGGTATCATTAGGAGTTGAATTAACATTGAGTACAGACAATTTTGAAGGCTTGAAAAAAACTATCGATTTGGCAAAATCATCTTCAGAATTTGAGTTTATTGCAATTGTTGAAACCCTCGAAGATGGCACCAATCAAGTATTTCAGGTAAACCCCGACAGCTTTGAAAATAAAAACATTCTAAAACTAGATACCAGCTCATTAGTATACGAAAAAAGTGAAATAAAATCTGAACTGCTAAAAGGATATGTACTTATAGCTTTTTCGAAACATCTTTTAAGGCATAAGATTAACAAGCTCAACTATCCTGTTTATAAGGCTTTGGGAGTTATTCTAGTTCTTTCACTTACTGCATTTTTATTCTTTGCCAATAGCATTTCAAAACCTATCAGAAGGCTCACATTAGCTGCAAATCAGCTTGAACAGCAGAATTTTGGTGTTAAGATCAACGAACTTAATGGCAATGACGAATTAAGCAAATTAAATAATGCACTTTTAAGACTTAAAAATGCCTTATCTATTGCCAAAAAAAGAAATGATGGATTCAATAAACAACTCGAGACAGAAATTGATTTAAGAACCAAAGACCTTAATTCGACTACTGACAAACTCATTAAGGTTCAGACTGCCTCCCATTTTGGAAACTTTGAATTTGATGTATTAACAGGAAAATGGTCTTTTTCAGCTGTAATCTATCGAATTTTATCTATGGATGAAGCAGATGAGCCAATTGAAAATTGGCTAAGTCTGCTTTGCCCCGAAGATGATGCAGAAATTCGGAAAAGTTTTGAGGAGGCTATTTTAAACAGATGTGGTTTTAACAGTGATTTTAAACTAAACTTTAAAGACGAGACAAGACCTGAAAAATGGGTGTCGGTTGTTGCAGAGCTTGTATATGATCAATCTGATAATATTACTCATATAAACGGATCTTTTCAGGATATTACCGAACGAAAGTTAATCGAAAATGAGATTAACAAGTTATCACTTGTTGCCAAAAAGACATCAAACTGTGTAATTATAACCGACAAGGAAAGAAAAATGACTTGGGTAAATGACAGTTTATTAAAACTGACAGGTTACTCAATGGAGGAGCTTATTGGTAAATCGCCTAAAATGTTTCAAACTCCCAAAACTAATCAGGATACCTTAGCCTATTTAAAGCAATCCCTGGACAATCATTTAGAATTTAAAGTTGAAATTCTGAACGCGGGTAAATATGGAAATGAATATTGGTTAGATATGAATATTGTTCCTCTTTTCGATCAAAACAATGAATTGATAGGATATATAGCAGTTGAAACCGAAATCACAGATAGAATTAAAGCTGCGGAGGAGCTTCTGAAAAGAGAAAAAATGCTGATGGCTATCTCAATGGCCAGCAATACCCTGCATGAAAGCCTTTATGCACTTGATTCGATACCTAAAACCCTCAAAGAGATGGGTAATGCAGTGGGCGTGGATAGAACTTATCTGTTCACTATTAAAAATGATCCGGAATTGGGATTTTTAGCATCTCAAAGATTTGAATGGAACTCCGGCAAAGCAGAAGCTCAGATAGATAATCCCGAAATGCAAAATTTGGTAATCAATGAACTGGACGAATTCCTGAACTATTTAGTTAAGAAATTGCCATTTGTAAAATTGACAAAGGATTTGGATGATTGCAGTTACTTAAAAAAAATACTCGAGTCGCAGGAAATTCTTTCATTTCTAGTCATACCTATTTTTAGGGATGATATTTTCTGGGGATATGTAGGTTTTGATGACTGCAGTCAAGAAAGGGTTTGGTCAGAAGCTGAAATCTCTATCCTCAGTACCTTTGTAACGGCTATTGAAAATGCCCTGGAAAGAGAAGAAAAGACTGAGGTGATTAAAAGTATGGCATTATTCCCCGAGCTCAATCCAAATCCGGTAATCAGGATTGACTTAGATGGAAATATAGTACTTGAAAACTACTCAGCAGGGCAAATTCACTCATTTGTATTCGAAAACATATTGATTTCCAAGGAGGAATTTTTGAAAGTAGTCACTAAACGGCTTTCAAAAGAAAGAGCGGAAGTACAGTTTGAACTGCTATTGGATAACAACACTTACTACACTGTTGACTGCTTACTGATAAAGGATACAAAACAGATAAATCTTTATTTCAACAACATTACGCAGTTGAAAGAAAAGGAGCTGCAGTTGAGTTATGCAAAAATTAGGGCAGAAGCATCCGATAAAGCAAAAGAAGAATTCATTGCCAATATGAGCCATGAAATCAGAACTCCATTGCATGCAATTACAGGTTTATCCAACATTCTGAGAAAAAGTAATCTGAATCCTGAAGATCAGAAATTGGTCAGACATATTGCTCAGTCTGGGGATCACCTGCATTCGCTTATCAATAATATACTCGATTTTACAAAAATTACTGCCGGTGAATTCAAACTGAACATCTCTACTTTTAGCTTTATTAATGTCGTTAAACAGTTGCATTCAATACTTTTTTCTATTGCTGAAGAAAAAGGTCTGGAATTGGAGTTTAATGTTTCTACTGATATTGATGAGTTGCTCATTGGCGATGAAACCCGACTGAGGCAGTCGCTACTTAATCTGCTCAGCAATTCGATTAAATTTACCGAAAAGGGAAAAGTATCCCTTTTGGCAAGGCCAATTGAAGCGCATGAAAATAGTCAGTTAATCGAAATTATTGTTTCAGATACAGGAATTGGTATGAGCGAAGATTTCATTGGCAAAATTTTCGATAAATTCAGTCAGGAAGATTCCTCTCTCGGTAGAAAGTATGGAGGTACAGGTCTTGGGATGGCTATTACAAAAGGTTTGGTAAATCTCATGCATGGATCTATAAAAGTAAACAGTAAAAAGGATGTTGGGACAACTTTTACAATCCAAATTCCTTTTGAGAAAAATGACCAAAAAAATGATAAGTCGATTGGTGAACATAACTCAAATAACATACTTAATAATCTGAAAATATTAGTAGTGGAAGATAATGATATTAACTTATTAGTAGCTAATACATTATTATCTTTTTACGGAATTACGGTGTTTGAAGCCAAGAATGGAAAAGAAGCTATTGTGCATCCAAAACTTTATGAGGTCGATTTAATTTTGATGGACCTTCAAATGCCTGAAATGGATGGGTTTGCGGCAACAGCGTATCTCAGAAAAACCCTCAATATAAAGACACCAATAATAGCCCTTACAGCAAATGCCCTTAAAACAGAAATTGAAAGATGTTTCGAATTGGGAATGAACGATTATGTGCTCAAACCATATAGTGAAACACAATTATTGGATACTATTTCAAAAAATCTCAAATTATTGATCACTATGAAGGTTAATGAAGATATTGAGCATCAAAGCGAACGCAATTTATATAACTTGGATATGCTCAAAAAGTTGAGCGCCGGGTCCGATGAGTTTATGAATAAAATAATAGGTCTTTTTCTCAGTCAGATTCCTGATTCTGTAAAAGAATTAAAAGCTGCATTTGATGCCGGTGATTATGAACAAACCAAAGCAATAGCTCACAAAATTAAAGCAACCTATATTCAATTTGGAATCAAGATTTTGGAACAAGATATCTTCCACCTAAATTATTTTGATACAAATTCAGCTGCAGACATTGAAAAATGTAAAACTGCCGTTCAAAATTTGCTTGTTATTACCAATGAGGTTGTAGAAGAGCTCCAACTAGTTAAAAGCTAAGCAAAATTCTGAATATTCACACTAGAAATTGTAAAATATCACATTCTGAACATTATTTTAATTTTAATATTTTAACAAAAAAAATTATTTATGAAAAATTTCTTACTGTTATTTATTTCAGTTGTATTAGCTACCGGAGTAAAATCACAAAGCACAGAATATTTTCTTAGCAGCGGAAAGTTATTGTCCTGTTATTCAAATTTTACCTTAATAACTAAGGTCACAACTAATGTTAAAGATAATATAATGACTTTAAAATTTGGGGAATGTAATCAAATATATTCTTTTAAAAAATATTATGACATAAATGATTCTGTAAGAATATATACTGATTTCAATGCCTATAACCTTATAATTGAGAAAAATTCAAGTATTTACTTTTATGCCATAACAAATAAGAGTTTTTTGTTTGGAGGAAATATAGATCAGAAAATTGCAAAATCACACTCGATAAAGAAGCAGCAGAAAAAACTAAATGTTTATCTTGAAAAGTTGGAAGAGGCAAAGCTTAAGGAAAAGAAATATGAAGAAATTTGTGTGAAATTTGATAAGAAGCAATACTCTATTGACACAATTTCTAAGGGAGATTTAATAGATTTTTATTCATATGTAAAACAAAGCAGTTACTACAAATTTGGTGATGGTAACGAAGATTTTATAAAAAGAAGAAAAAGAACACTGATTCAATTAACAATAAATAGTTTGAGCAGAAAGGATCTTGATGAGTCCTTAGTACTCGAAATGATGGATTTTATTGGAAGTTATATCTCTAAACAAATAATTTACGGAAAATTTACAATTACTTTATTAAAAAGAGGAGATAAATATGATCTTGCGGAAACAAAATTAGATCCAAACAGACCGCGTTATATAGAGCTTTTACTCGACGAAAATGAGCCTAAAAGGGAAAATGAATACAAAAATTTCAAAAATAACCCCTCTAGTTTTTCTTCAGAAAAATTAACAGAGTTGAAGAATAATTTCACTATTGAAAAGGAGTTTTACAAATCAAGTATTATTCTTCTGGAACTTATAAAAAGAGATTCTCTTAACAAGGAATTGAATTTAATGTTTGTAGAGAATCTTAAAAATATGCAAAATGAATTATATGCTCTTTTTAATTCTAAATTTAATGATAGAATTAAAGCTATAGTTGGAAACAATTCTAATAATGAGGAATTTAGAGTTAATTATGCCAATATGTTAATTAAACATGACGATTATAAATCAGCTCATGATTATTTAGAAAGTGGTTCAAATAAAAAAGAAACAAAAGAAATTTTATTTAAATGTAAAGTGAATTTATTTGATATTGATGTAGCAGTTGATTATGCCTTAAATGTAAATATACCTGCCGATTCGATAAATGAATTTTTGCATTACAAATCATGGTCTTACAGCCCTGAAAAACAGTTACAATTAACTGAATTTTTATATAAAAACTATAAGGGCAATCTTGATTCAATTGATATTAGTGTTTTTTCAAATCAACTACATAAACTATCTAATTTAAAAGATATTGAAAAAGTTTTGAAAATATATAATGACTTGGGATATGATTATTTAGCATTTATAATTGAATATGATTATTGGTGGGGAAGACAATTAAAAGTTGATGATTATGTAAAATCTATTCAAAAAAAGGAATTATCAGCTCCTGTAGGAGGCGCAATTATTAAAGAAACAGGATATTATTGGGTTCTTGAAGCTTGTAGACCATCAAATTGGGTGGGAGGTGTAAATAGAGAGTTGTTGAATGAAGCTATTAAAATGCTTCATAAGTCAGAGTCTTATCTAA
>JBIKQC010000562.1:0-2918 GCA_044349855.1 Saprospira sp. | reverse complement strand
GAAGAGAATGCAGAAGCTGTTGTATTGCCCCCCATTGCCGTAGAATAGAACCCAGAAGCAGTTGTTTGTCCACCCATTGCTGTAGATAAGAAACCAACATTTATATTATCCCATTGTGTTCCCATTACTAAACCTGCTCTAAAAGCAGCCTTAGCTGGATTAAAAAACATTCTTGTTCCTGCACCTTCGGGAATGCCATTCACTCCACCAATCGCCAGTCCTGAGCCAAAAAATCCTGTATTCAAAAAGCCATCCGTACCATTAAC
The DNA here is from genome assembly GCA_044349855.1 of Saprospira sp. Classification (GTDB taxonomy): domain Bacteria; phylum Bacteroidota; class Bacteroidia; order Chitinophagales; family Saprospiraceae; genus Saprospira. The sequence continues at coordinate 2,652 of JBIKQC010000562.1, read as the reverse complement.
GGCCATTACACCCGCATCCGCAGTAATGCTGCGACCAAGACCTGCACCACCAAAATCATAGGCCCCATCTAGGGATATGCCACTTGATCCCGCAATTGGCACCCATACTATACCATTATAATAATAAAAACCTGCTATGCCATCTGTTTGAAAAACTAACAAACCTGTAGCTGGTGCAATAATAGCCAATTTGTCCGCAGCAAGCATACGGGGAACCAACATACCCTGGCTGATAGATTTAACGTCCAGTATAGACGAAGCGTCAGGATTGGAGTTGTCATTATTGATGGCCACGCCGGGTTGTGCGAAAAGAGGGGCACAAAAAACAGCAAAGAAAAGGTTGAGTAAAATACTTTTAGCAAATTTCATTTGATTTTATGTTTAATTAGATAAAAACAAGATTTCGTAAATTTTAGAAAAGGTTAGATTTCTACATTTACCAAAAGTATCTGTTAGAATACAAAAAGCACTATTTTTGTTACGAACAGCATGATTCTTGTTAAGTACGGTGATATCTGCAAAGTAGCCGTCATTTAAAATTTATTAGAACTATATTTTTTCAAATTTTTTTGAATAAAATTTTAATAAATTTCCACTTTTTAAAAGGAACCCCTTTAACAAAGAAATAATTACTAAAAATACTGAAGAACTTGAAACTGTAGTTCTAATAGACCTTCAGGGCAGGAAAATGATTAAAACGAAGGCTGTAAAAGTAAATCTGTCCGTGTAAATATGGAGGCAATACCTGCAAGCGCCATATCTTTTAAAAATTTGCGCCAAAAATGGCTATCGAAAGACAATGTTGCTCATCAAAAATGATAAAGTAACAAACGGAAAGTAAGCTTTCGGTTTTATTTGATAAGATGCTCAAAGGCATTTGTAAAATAAAGGCAGAAATTAAGTTTAAATACGCTATTTTTGCAAAACAATTCAGGTTGAGAACTATTTAATAGGTCAGCCGTTCTGTAATGATATAATGCCATTTAGGCAAAACAAATTGAACTTCAATTTTTAAATAATAAGTTCCCCAAGGGAAAAAATATGGAAATGGAAGAAAGCCTTTTTACAGATAATGACCTCGATTATATAAGTGTTTGGGGTGCAAGAGTTCATAATCTTAAAGATATTAATCTGCGCATACCACGCAATAAACTTGTAGTACTTACAGGTGTGAGCGGCAGCGGTAAATCTTCTTTAGCTTTTGATACCATTTATGCCGAAGGTCAACGCCGTTATATGGAGACTTTTTCGGCTTATGCCCGACAGTTTATGGGGGAAATGGAAAGGCCTGATGTTGAAAAAATAACCGGATTAAGTCCTGTTATTGCCATTGAACAGAAAACAACCGGTAAAAATCCCAGATCTACAGTAGGTACAGTAACAGAAATTTACGATTTTCTGCGTCTGCTTTTTGCCCGTGCTTCCGACGCCTATTCCTACAAAACAGGAAAACGCATGGACCGGTATACGGAAGATCAGATATTGGAACATATTTTTGAAAATTTTCTCGGCAAAAAAGGCGTGCTGCTCGCACCCTTGGTTCGTGGCCGCAAAGGGCATTACCGCGAACTCTTCGATCAAATGCGCAAACAGGGTTTCAGCAAAATGCGCATTGACGGTTATATGATAGACCTTTCACCGGGCATGCAGATCGACCGTTATAAAGCACATGATATTGAACTTGTTGTAGATCGTCTGATTATTACGGAAGACCGTAAAGACCGTTTTGCCGCATCTCTTAAACTGGCCCTGAAACATGGAAATGGTTTTGTCATGTTCATGGATCATGATACCGAAGAAGTTGCACAGTTTTCAAAACACCTGATGTGTACAGAATCAGGTATTTCTTATGAAGAGCCTTCTCCGAATACCTTTTCTTTCAATTCGCCTTATGGTGCCTGTCCATCCTGCAAAGGGCTTGGCATCGTTCATGAAGTTGATCTCAATCTGGTAATGCCGGACCGCAGTTTGAATATCAATGACATGGGCATTGTTCCGCTGGGTGAGGTTCGTAAAAATATGATTTTCACTCAGCTGCGTGAAATTTCAAAAAAATACAATTTTACCTTTGCGACACCAATCAAAGAAATTCCTGAAAAAGCCCTCAATATAATTCTATACGGAGGTGATAATTCTTTCGAAGCGATGAGCTTTGGAAAGGATGATATGACCTTCAATCTGGCGCAGGAAGGTTTGGTGAAAATGCTGAAACGCTATTATGGCGATTCAACTTCCGAGAAAATCCGTCAATGGGCCGAAGATTTCATGGTTTTGGGTGATTGTCCGGTATGTGAGGGCAGCCGACTGAAAAAAGAGTCGCTTTTCTTCCGAGTCCTGGATAAAAACATTGCAGACCTGTCCAATATGGATATTCGGGTACTATATGACTGGATTGGAACTGCACCTGATGGTATGGCTAACCGCCAAAAAACCATTGCAACAGATATCGTCAAAGAACTGCGTCTCAGACTTGGTTTTCTGCTTGATGTAGGTTTGGATTATCTTTCTCTGAACCGTCCGGCAAGAACCTTATCGGGTGGAGAGTCTCAGCGTATTCGTCTGGCAACACAGATCGGATCTCAATTGACGGGGATTACTTATATTTTGGATGAGCCAAGTATCGGTCTGCATCAGCGCGACAATGAGCGGCTT
>JBIKQC010000561.1:0-2922 GCA_044349855.1 Saprospira sp. | reverse complement strand
TTTTGACCTCATTCAAAAAGGTCTAAAAAAATGTACGGAAATAACTTTTCTTTACCTTGCAATTTTTAATGACAAATATCTTTTTAACCTAAACATTTAGAGTTGCATTTATGACTTGAATGCTGCATTTTTAATATCCTGCATTTTAATTTCTTGGGCAGCAAGATATTTTGAACCCTATATATTTGATAACAAATCAATTGTTTCCGGTGATCTTTTTACAAACCTAGATTATTTTGCCTGTGGCGGTATTTTGGGTTACTTTATAGTTACCAAAAATAACAGTTTGATCAGTTTTATTCAGAGTATAAGGCTTGAGATAAAATGGGTAATTGTTAGTGCTGTTATTTTATTTGTCATTTTCCAGAAATTTATTCTGCCAAATGCTGAAACAGGTTCTATGCTCCTCATTTTCAAACCTACTATAATAGCGGTCATTTTTACTGTTTTAATTGCTATTTTTTTACCTGAGCATTCTTCTTTAAGTATTAAAAGTAAAATATTATCTTTTCTAGGGGTTAGAAGCTATGGTCTTTACATCTATCACATCATTATAATTCACCTCAGTTTGCAATACTGTATCAAAAATGGAATATTGATTGACAATTGGTTAACGCTTTCTGTATTTATTTTGTTTACCTTGGGCTCTTCAATAATTGTCAGCTCCATTTCCTATAAATATTTTGAAACGCCATTTTTGAATTTCAGAAACATTTTAAAAAATTAAACCGCCTTAGCCTGACTGTAAGGTATAAGTAAATAAAATGACACAAAGTATAATAAATAAAATCAGGTCTGCAGCTGTGGTTGCAGGCCTTTTTGTCCAAATAAGTACAAAGCCAAAATTTACAAATAAGCAAAATATAAAAATATGTACTCCAAAGAATTCAATGAAATTGTAAATTTGAGAAGATCAAACAGGGCCTTTGACCCGGAAATTGAAGTTCCGGAAGCAATAATACAAAGAAGCTTGGAACGTGCGCTGCTTTCTCCGAACAGCAGCAACATGCAATTATGGGAATTCCATTGGATAAAATCCAAAGAAGAACTTAAAAAATTCGTTCCGCTCTGCCTCGATCAACGGGCAGCCAAATCGGCCAAACAGATGGTCGTTTTTGTGACAAGAAAAGACAAGTGGCGGGAAAGAGCTGCTTGGAATTTGAGTAAAATTAAGGAAAAAATTGTAGGCGAACCAACCAAAATGCAAAAATCGGGTTTGATGTATTACGGCAAACTGATGCCGCTGATTTATACAAACGATCCTTTTGGTATTATGACCCTTGTCAGACGCAGTATAAGTTTCTTTATGGGATTCAGAAAACCCTTTTTCAGATTGGGCGGAAGTGCCAAACAAAGGATTGTAGTCCATAAATCCTGTGCGCTTGCTGCACAGACCTTTATGCTCTCTATCGCAGCCGAAGGGTTTGACAGCTGTCCCCTCGAAGGTTTTGACGAGCTTAGGGTAAAAAAGGCCCTGAAACTTCCACGGGCTGCCGAAATCAACATGATCGTTGTCGTTGGAAAAGGTACGGAAGAAGGAGTTTGGGGGCCGCGATACAGGGTTCCGAATGAAGAAGTTATTTTTGTACGCTGATTAGGATGACGGTTTATTCATTTACTCTAAACAACAAATTTCATGTATATTTATTTGAAAATTGTATATAGCACTTTAGCTGTTTTTATAATTTCTTTTAGTTCCTGTGCCAACAAAGCAGCAATAAGTAAAGCATCAAAAACATAAAGAATGGACCCAGTAAAAAACTCCACTTCAGATTGGAAATTGTATGAAGGAAAAGGCTATAAAATTGAATATCCGGAATCATGGCAATTATTGACTGCAAATGATATTGGTGCAGAACTTATTTTAATACCCTTGGAACAAGCAACCCCCAATTTTAAAGATAACTTCAATTTAATGATTCAGGATTTAGCATTAGCTGGAGAGGAAATTACAATTGACCGATACACAGAAATCACTTTGAAGCAAATTGAGGAAAATATAGGCACTGATGGCCTGTCCCCTATAGTTAAAGGGAAAAATAGCATTGGTGAATATTGTGATTTATCCTATTCCGGAAGATATAATGGATTTGATTTGAAGTGGAAACAGCGTTACTATTTGATAGAAAATAAGGTATATTTGCTTACTTATACAGCGCATGGAAATTCTTACGAAAAGCACCTAATGCAAATGAATAGGCTTATCGGGTCATTTAGATTTAAATAAAAAGACCTAATTAAAAGGGGTTCATTATTTATTTAAAAAACAATCAGAGAAACAAAGCTATGAAAAGAAGAAAGTTTATACTGAATACACTAAGAGGACTTCCACTGATAATGCTGACGCCTTCTCTGCTTGCGTCCTGCGACAAAAAAGACATTAAACCTAATGGAAAAACAGTGATAGTTGTCGGTGCAGGCATTTCAGGTCTTTCAGCAGCAAAGAAACTCAAACAAAACGGATTCAGCGTTATTGTATTGGAATCACAAAACAAGGCAGGCGGGCGTTTGCGGACAGACAGGTCACTGGGAATCGCTTTTGATGAAGGTGCAAGCTGGATACACGGCCCCAACGGAAATCCAATCACTAATTTGGCAGCTGATTCCGGTGCAGATACCTTTCTGACAGATGACGACAGTGTTGCTGTTTTTGACACAAATGGTATCGCCTACACTGACAGTCTGCTCAACAGTGCCGAAAATCAGTTTGACAATGCCCTAATCACAGTCTCTAATACAGGAACGCTAAGTCAAAGTTTTGAAACGGTTTTCAACAATCAATTTCCAACTCAGACCAACAACAGGCTTTGGAAATTTATGCTTTCTGCCTATCTCGAGTTCAATACCGGTGCAGACCTTTCTGAACTTTCCTCCAAATATTTTTACGATGATGAGGAGTTTGGCGCTGCTGATGTCATCATT
>JBIKQC010000114.1:0-10266 GCA_044349855.1 Saprospira sp. | reverse complement strand
ATGATGAGTATGGTGAAAAAGTGGTGGAAAGTATCAGAAGGACAGGTGCCGAAGCAATTTATGTTCATGCCGATGTTTCAAAAGCGGAAGATTGTGCAGCATTGGTTGCTAAAGCAGTTGCAAAATTCGGAGCACTGCATATAGCCTGTAATAATGCAGGAATTGGAGGTGTAATGGCACCTACAGCAGATCAGACTATAGAAAACTGGCAGCATGTTATCGATGTGAATCTCAACAGTGTTTTCTTCTGTATGAAATATCAGATTCCTGAGATGCTGAAAAGCGGAAAAGGTGCTATTGTTAACATCAGTTCTATTCTCGGTCAGGTAGGTTTTGCAGGTGCTGCAGCTTATGTTTCTGCAAAACATGCATTGGTCGGTTTGGGCCGGACTGCTGCATTGGAATATGGTACAGCAGGAATTAGGGTCAATACTGTAGGGCCTGCTTTCATCAAAACTCCTATGGTAACTGCTTTAGATGAAGATGTTTTGAATAAACAGATTGCCCCATTGCATGCTTTGGGAAGATTGGGTGAACCTGAAGAAGTGGCCGAACTGGTGCTATGGCTCAGTTCAGATCGTGCTTCTTTTGCAACAGGAGCGTATTACCCAATAGATGGCGGATATTTATCCCGATAAACATAACATTATCAATATAAAAGCCCCGGGTTCGAAAACGAAACTCGGGGCTTTTTATGTCAATGAATTTGTGTTTCTGCTGTTACTGATTTTTTAAACGTTTCAATTCAGCCAATTTCATCAAAGCTACGGTCAATAGTGCCAAAAATGCTATTGTACAGAGTAAGGCAGTTGCATAAAAATTTACAAATAATAGGCCCACAATACATAATAACAAAAGCCCTGCGAATATAAAGTCCCGGGACATAGTTGGTTTCAGCCTTTCCATTTTGAGCGCCGGGTCATCCGAATAATGAATGAAACTTCTGTCAATCAGTTCAATTCCGGTTAATACCAACACAATACCGACTATTCCGACAACTCCTAAGATAATCAGCAGATAAGGGTAGAAATAAAATCCGAAAAAAAATATTGCTGTTAATAAAGCAAAAATGATACTGTAGCCGCCAATACTCAGTGCCCATACACCAAATATCCTCATTTTGGGAATTTTTGGATTATTGATATTGGATTTATTCCACTTTATTTTGGACTTTTTTACCTTCGATTTTTGCTGTTTCAATTCCTGACCTGCAGGTTTTACAGGCATTTCTAAAACTGATTTTTCAAAAGCAGGAGAAAAAGAAGCCATTATTTTTTTCGATACAAAAGAATTTATAACAATAAAAAAAATCAAAAAGCTATACCTCAAGTTTGTTGTTTTCATCTTCTCTTTTTGTAATGCGATGATTCAAATCGGCCCATAATGCATCGTACAATGCCATGCGAAATCTCTCAGTATCAACCACGCCCAATCTTTTTTCCGGACTTTTTGCCCTGGAAGAAAAAGCTTCTTCGCAAAGTGTCAGAATATTTGGAAAATAAGTAGAGTGGTATCGGATTCTTACCTTGGAGAGATAAGCTTTATTGATATAATTCAAAAGTCCATCCAATGATGGATTTAATTGTTGCATGGCATCTTTGGCCAGAACTTCCGGTTCGTACCTGATATCATTGGGGTCAAAATCGGCAGAAAGCTTTCTTTTCAAAAATGCTTCATAGAGCAGCTCCATCGATTTTATTCTTGTGCTTACTTCCTTCGCATATTGCCTTGCAGTAATGTTTGCAACAATACTGACCACAATAAAAAGACAAATGGTTAGCAGAAAAAAGTATAAAAGCATGATATATATTGTATTTAGTAGAGGGTACTTGGTAGAGGGTACTTGGTAAAGTGTGAGGTATTTAATTCCTAACTTTGTTAGTTGAAGAGTTACTCCATTCAGTTCTCGAATATAGATTAGGAACTCTCATCTTTGCGGGTTAAAAAATACTCAAAACTAATTATTCCTCCAGCCAGCCTCTGGTTTTTTCTACCGCTCTTTGCCAGGTACTGTAAAGCTTTGTTCTTTGTGCCTCTTGCATAGTGGGTTCGAAATTTTGTTCGGCCTTCCAGTCATTTTGTAGATCTTCTTTTTTCCAAAAACCAACGGCCAATCCTGCTAAGAATGCGGCGCCCAATGCCGTCGTTTCCAAAACCTTGGGTCTTGAAACTGTAACATTCAGCATGTCGGACTGAAACTGCATCAGGAAATTATTGGCGGAAGCACCACCATCTACCCGAAGGGTTTTCAGATGGAGGCCAGCATCTTTTTCCATGGCGGTCAGCACATCACGTGTCTGATATGCCAATGATTCCAAGGCTGCGCGGATAATATGTGCCTTGCTGCTGCCTCTGGTGAGACCAAGGATAGCACCGCGGGCATACATATCCCAATAGGGAGCACCTAATCCGGCAAAGGCCGGAACGACGTACACGCCGCCATTGTCGACAACTTTATTTGCGTAATATTCTGAATCGGAAGCAGAGTCGAGGATTTTTACCTCATCGCGTAACCATTGAATTGCCGCTCCGGCAATAAAAACGGAGCCTTCCAAGGCATAGTTCACTTTTCCGTCCAGTCCCCAAGCAATCGTTGTGAGCAGTCCGGCCGCTGAGGAAATCGGTATTTCTCCTGTATTCATCAGCATAAAACAGCCGGTACCATAAGTATTTTTCGCCATCCCGGCCTCATAACATCCCTGTCCGAAAAGGGCAGCCTGCTGATCGCCTGCAATGCCGGCAATAGGTATTTCTGCACCAAAGAATTTGGGATCAGTTATGCCGAAAACCTGACTGGAAGGGGAAACCTGCGGCAGCATGGAAACGGGTATGTTCAGTTCCTGCAGCATTTTTTCATCCCAACAGAGATTGTTAATATCATAGAGCATCGTGCGGGAGGCATTGCTGTAGTCTGTTGCGTGAACCATGCCGTCGGTCAGGTTCCAAAGTAGCCAGCTGTCGACAGTACCGAAACAAAGTTCTCCATTTTCGGCTTTACTGCGGGCTCCGGGCACATTTTCCAAAATCCAATGCAGCTTCGTTCCAGAAAAATAGGCATCTATTACCAGTCCGGTCTGTTTGCGGACATAATCGCTGAGACCCCGTTGTTTCAATTCGTCGCAGATGCCTGCTGTGCGGCGGTCCTGCCAGACAATGGCATTGTGAATCGGCTGTCCGCTCAGTCTGTCCCAGACAATTGTTGTCTCTCGTTGATTGGTGATGCCGATGGCCTTAATATCAGCTGCCTGCAGTTTTGATTGCTGCAAAACGGTTTTGGCCACAGAAATCTGTGTATGCCAAATTTCCATAGGATCATGTTCTACCCAACCCGCTTCCGGATAAATCTGACGGAATTCCTGTTGTGCTACAGACACAATTTTTCCGCTATGGTCGAAGATGATAGCACGTGAACTGGTGGTGCCTTGGTCTAATGCGAGAATCATATAGTTTGTTGAAGATTATCAGATTGTTAGATTTTGTATCAAGTATCAGGTAGCAGGACTTTTCTGCATTATTATTTTGCTCACTTTAAAGCTTATAAACTGACAAATAATATTAGCATGAAACTTAGCACAGTTTTTTAGACTATTTTTCTATATCTTTGACTACAGACTATTTTAAAGTCAGGCAATATGTTTCCAAAATTATACAAAGAAGATGAAACCAAATCAACATCGCTTTATTTTTTTAATGATATACCTGTTGTTTTTTCAGCTCCTGTTGTCTGCCCAAGATCAGAAACCCCCTTTTGATCTCAATGAATATGTGTTTTTTCGTTACATGCCGGATAAAGCAGCCGTACAGGTAGGAGAGGCTATGAAAATAAATATGGAGGTCTGTACCAGAATTAGTATAAGCAATTTAGAAATGGTGGAATTCCCCAATTGTGATAAACTTTCAACAATTATTTTGGATGCGGCTATTTCTGAAGAGGCCTATGAAGAAAGCATTGGTGAAAAGCAGTTCAGTTGTAAGGCCTTACTTGCCAATGAATACTACCCGATGGAACCAGGTAACTTACAGTTATCACACTTTAGCTGCAGAATAAAACTGAATGAAAAGTCTTATGATTTTAAAAGTAAAGAATTGGATATCAATGTTCTGGAAAATAACAAAGCAGGTTCGGGATATTTGCCCAGCGATATTGATAAAATAGTATGCCGTCTGCTCGATGATTCCCGTATTAAGGAAGGGATAGTTAGATACGAAGTAGAAATCACCGGTAAAGGCTGCCCGGGATTATTTAAACTCGATTCGATGAGCTTTGATAAAAGTGCTGAGTTTAGTGTTGAACTTGCGGATACAGATGTCAGTAAAAATTTTAAAACTAAGCAAAACAAACGATGCCTTATATATACGTTGCGTTTAAAAGAAGCAGGGAATTATTCCTTTCGCCCAAGCTGCCGTTATTGGGATAGTCAAAATCACATGATTAGAGAAATTTCTGATTCAGTGCAATTGATCAATTTAGTACAAAAACCGTTAAATAATGACATTGAAAAGTCTGTAAAATCTGAAAATGATATCTATTTTTTGGTAGATTTGTCAAGCTCCATGATGTTTCAGGACTATTCTCCCAACCGGTTCAGTTATGTTAAAAATATAATGAAGAAAGCCCTTTTGAACAAAAATCCATCGGATAGAGTTGCAATAATTGGTTTCACTTCAGAAACTGCATTGTTTTCACCGCTAACTGAAAATACAAAATTACTAAATGCAGCCATAGACAGTTTAGAGGTAGGCAAAATGACAGATGGCACTAGCTTAGGAAAGCCGGTTTATAGGGCATTGCTTGGTCTTTATGCTTCCAATGCCAAACAGAAAACGGTAGTAATTTTTTCTGATTTTGTGGATAATTCTGCGAGTATATACAAGAAGTCCTGGTTGTCTCAGGTTGCGGGACAAATGAATGTCAGCATCGTTTCTGTCATTGTGGGAACAAATGGCAAGGGAAGAGGTCCGATTGCCCGAAGACCTGATGGAAGCTATGTTTACGGGACAATAAATTTGGAAATGGATGAAAAATCTGCAGAAAATATAACAGAATATACAAAAGGAAAAGTAATTAAAACGGCCAACGGTATACAGGTTAATCTGAAAGATCTGTTGACAATTTCTGTTTCCCGACCTAATAATATAGCCCCAATAAAGAATTATTTATTGGAATCTTTGTTCGGATTTTAATGGCTTAGCCACTAAGATATTTTGCTTACATGAATTATTTTACCGACTAATTTTTTATTATCTTTGGTGAATTAGTACCGGTCGCTTTACAACAAACGCTTTCCAAAATTATACAAAGAAGATGAAACAAGGTTTTATTTTTTTAATGCTGGGTCTGCTGTTTTTTCAGTTTCAACTCAATGCACAGCATTCGCACAAACACGATAACTGCCCTTCCTGCCAAAGGATGAAGAAAGAATCCCTGGCTGCTTATATGCAGTGGGGCGGACAAAAGTCGCTCAATATCAATTCGAACGAACGAAGTGATACTGTAAATGTCCTGCATTATGATGTGAATTTTAGTATCAATAATATCACAACAGGCGATATTTCTGCTTTTTGCGGTATCCGTTTTACCCCCAAAATGAACGGGGTGAATAATCTTACGCTTGACCTGCTTCGCCTGACGGTGGATTCTGTTAAAATGGGCAGTTCGAATTTGGCTTTTCAGCACAATGATACCCTGATGTTCATCAGTCTTCCTACAGCGCAGAATATTGCTGATACGGCTTATCTGACAGTTTATTATCATGGCCGTCCGCAGAGCGATGCTACCTGGGGCGGTTTTTATTTTCAAAACGGTTACAGTTTTAATCTGGGAGTTGGATTCAGTGCCAATCCGCACAATTTTGGCCGTGTTTGGCATCCCTGTTTTGATAATTTTGCAGAAAGAGCTACTTACACTTTTCATATTACCACACCAAATAATAAACCGGCTTTTTGTAATGGTTATCTGACCAACGATGTGACCAATGGCGCTCTACGTACACGCAGCTGGCAGATGGATACGCCCATTCCGACTTATCTGGCCTGTATTGCTTCGGCAGATTATGCTACTGTACATCAGACAGCAAACGGCATTTTGGGCACAATTCCTATCGAATTGGTTGCTGCTCCTTCCGATACCACTAACATGAAAGGCTCCTTTGTCAATCTGCCCGGCGCAATTGCGGCATTTGAATATTGGTTCGGACCCTACCGTTGGAATAAGGTTGGATTTTCTGCTGTGCCTTTCAATGCCGGTGCTATGGAACATGCCACCAATATTGCATATCCGATGTCCACGCTGAATGGCAATGTGAGTTATGAAACCCTCATGGCACATGAGCTGTCTCACCATTGGTGGGGCGATTTGACAACCTGTGAAACCGCCGAAGATATGTGGATCAATGAGGGGTTGGCCAGCTACTGCGAGCAGCTCTTTTTGGGTCATGTTTACGGCTGGGACAGGTATATCAGTGATGTAAAAACAAATCATTACGATGTTCTCCTCAATGCGCATCAGGTGGAAGGCGGTTATCGCCCAATTTCAGGTATTCCGCATGAATACACCTATGGTGATCATGTATACAACAAAGGTGCATCAGTAGCGCATAATCTTCGTTGGTATTTGGGCGACAGCCTTTTCCGTGTGGGTATGTCTGCCGCCTTGGACAGTTTTGGCCTGAAAACACTTAACAGTCAGCAGTTGAGAGATTTTCTTGCACAACGTACCGGAGTTCCGATGAATGACTTTTTCAATGATTGGGTTTTCAATGGCGGATTTTCTCATTTTGAAATAGACTCTTTCACCAAGGTTCAGAATGGCTCCAATTGGAACGTTACTGTTCGTGTTCGTCAAAGAAGCAAGGGTGCATTGGCATTTCACAATAATACGCCGCTTCAGTTTACTTTTATGAACGGACAATGGAATAAAGCCCGCATTACCCGTATGGTATCGGGCGAATATACCATGCTCAATTTTTCGGTCAATTTTGAGCCTGAAATTGTATTGCTGAATGAAGAACATCGCCTGAATCAAGCCCGTATGGATGCACAGAAAACGTTGAGAGCTACCGGTTCTCACCCGCTGGCCAATGTACGATTCGGCAATTTCAATGTTACTGCACTTACGGATTCTGCTTGGATTCACGTGGAATACCACCCGCTTGCACCCGATCCTTTTGTTAATAATCCCAATAATTACCGCATTTCCAGCAGAGCTTACTGGACAGTAAACGGCATCTGGAACAGCGGCTTCGACGGAGATTTTCGCATTGAACCGGATAATACAGTTGATTCAGATCTTTTGACAAATGGCTTGGACAGCCTGATGCTGCTTTATCGCGAATCGCCCATGCAGGAATGGCGAGAACATCCTGACTACACCAAAACGGTCATCGGAAGTTTCGGATTTATTAAAGTAAATACCATTCTGAAAGGTGACTATGCCCTTGGAAATGGACAGAGAGGTTTGGGTATAACGGAAGCAGGGCGCAATCCGCTAAAATTTTCCAATGTATTCCCAAATCCGGCCGATTCTCAGTTCACTGTTGAACTGCAGCTAAAAAGACAATTGGATCTTACTTTTGAATTGTATGACCTGAACGGCAGATTGATGATTGCTACACCTTCAAAAGCCTATCAGGGTAAATCACAGGAAACTATTGAGACAAATACACTTTCAGCAGGTACCTATTTCCTGAAAATCAGAGATAAGAAAGGAGAGGTGCTGGCAGGGCATAAGGTGGTGGTGAGGTAGCATTTATAGACAATATATACAAATAAAGCGCCCGTTTTCATGCGAAAACGGGCGCTTTATTTATAGTACAAATTTAGATTAAAACAAGGCCACGCCATCCAAATCCTAAGTTTGCAAAACCGGTACATTCAGGAACTTCAGCTCAGTGGGCATAATGTCTGTATTGCTTACTGTCGGCAGATCGACACAGTATCGACCGGCAGTGCATAGTCCTCACTCGTTGTGAGCCTAAGGAAATTATTCCAATGTGAAACAGTTGCCAATGAAAAAGCCGGTTTCTGCTGTTTCATTTAATAAAAAAAGCCGTAATAACTGCCATAATCCAGATACGAAATGTCATTGAAAAAAAATTCAGCATAACTCTGTATGCTCATCGTTTTTTTAACCCAGATCCGTCATTAGAGTTCGTGATGAAAGCCTAAAGGGCACAGAAAATAAATGCTCACGGAGTTTTTGGGGGTGCAGAAATAGTTACACCTATTTTAAACCCCCAAAAACGAGTAAGTGCTTAGTTTCACAGCAATTTAGGCTTGGAATAGAATTTCTAATGACGGATTTGGGTTTAATTCTTATAACATTAGTTTGAAATGCTAACAAAAAGCCCGGAGACTTTCGAATCCGGGCATGTTTTATGTTAAAATCGGCAGATCAATATTAGAGTTGAGCCAAAAGCTCTGCTTTTTTCTTGTCGAACTCTTCCTGAGTAAGCACGCCCATTTCTTTGAGTTTCCCCAATTTTTCAAGGCTTGCCATGATTTCATCGGCAGTAGGTTTTGGGGTGTTAACAACCGGAGTCTGATTACCGCCCTGATTGCCCTGATTTCCACCCTGACCGTTCATCATGCCCTGCATCATTTGATTCATCATCATTTGCTGCATGAAGTTTTGCTGCATATTATTTTGGAAAGTCTGAGGATTCATACCATGTTTGGCAGATTCTTTCATTGCTTCCATTTGCGCAAATTTGTCCATTTTATTCATATTCTGATCACTCGTCATGTTCAGTTTGCTCAACTCATTGAGGTGAGCTTCTACTTCCGGCGGGAAAGAAACAGATGAAATTTGGAATTTGGTCAATTCGATACCGAATGGATCCAAATCTTTTTGAAGCAGTGGAGCAATTTTGTCGCCCAAAGCTGAGTAGTTAGCATAGATATCGAAAGCAGAAACGCCGCTCTGAGCCAAAGCCTCTGCAAATTTAGGAGCAATAAGACCTCTCAATGTATCTTCCAATTCGGTGATATACATGATGTCTTTAGTGCCGGCATATTCTCTGTAGAACAGTTTTGGATCTTTGATTCGAATGAAATAGACACCAAAAGCACGGATTTGAATACGGCCTGCTTCCGGGTCTTTGATGAAGATAGGATTTGGGGTACCCCATTTCATGTTGGTAAACTGACGGCTGCTCACGAAATACACATCGCATTTGAAAGGCGAATTAAAACCGTATTTCCATGATTTCAGCGTAGTCATGATTGGCATATTCTCGGTTACCAACTGATGACGGCCTGCAAAGTAAACATCAGCCATTTGACCCTCATTGAGGAACAATGCCATTTGAGACTCACGCACAGTAAGCTGAGCGCCGTATTTGATATTGGATTCTTTATCTGGGAATTTCCAAAGGACAACATCATTGCTGTCTTCTTTCCATTCAATGACTTCAAGCAATTCATTTTTGATAAAACCGAACATAGACTGATGGTTTTTAGGGTTAAAGGAATTAATGTCAAAAATATAAGGGGATAACAAATAAGCCCTCGTATCAGATGATCGAAAATCTTAACTGAAAGATAGTTTTTTTTAATATAATCCCAAAAAAACGGCAATTAAAATATGATGTTTTTAGGCATAAGCCCGCATTCAACAGAAATTTAATGCTGATAAAATCAATATTATTACCGAGAGTAGAAAAAACTAAAAAAATATTTAAAGTCCCATAGCATGTTTCATATTGTTCATCTGAGTAGTCCAAAAATTCTTTTCCTGTCTGACCTCATAGTCGTCACAGAAAGCTGTAATTTCCAATACTGTTTTGCCGGTTATTTCTCCTTTGAATATTTTGAACTCCAGATATTCCGTCGGATACTCT
Source organism: Saprospira sp. (assembly GCA_044349855.1). GTDB lineage: Bacteria > Bacteroidota > Bacteroidia > Chitinophagales > Saprospiraceae > Saprospira. The sequence continues at coordinate 427 of JBIKQC010000114.1, read as the reverse complement.
TCCCATTGCAGGCTGAGGTACTCCTCTTCAATATCTTCCAAAATATAGGCAACCTCTTCGCTTCCTTCCCAGGTAAAGGTATAAGATTCTTCGTGCATGGCACAATCATCGCAAAACCATCGGGCTAAGCAGTCCGGTGATGTAAGGAATTCGTACACGATAGTTGGTGAAGCTCTAAAGCTGTATTCACAATTGAATTTTACTCTACTCATTGTTTGAGTGTGATTATTATTAATTTATTGCGCAATAAAGTTAAAAAAATAATAATTTCAAATGACATGAGCTCATTTATTTTCAACTTTCTATTTTTTTTTATTTTCAATTATTTTAATCGAAGAAGATTGGCTTGAATATTATTCTGTTTTTAATTGTAAAATAAATATTTATTTTGATTAGTTATATAATTATAATTTTATATTTTGAATTA
>JBIKQC010000560.1:0-2930 GCA_044349855.1 Saprospira sp. | reverse complement strand
TGCTACGCCTGAGAAATCAGACCGCTTTGAACGGTTAGTATATCGGGCTATGTCTCAGGAATTAATTACTGCTTCAAAAGCCGCTGCACTGCTCCATACGGATTTGAATAATATGTATATGTAGGATTCAAATTATTCCACCCCATCCCTCCAAAAATTCTAAAAAAATATATTTACTTTTATTATCTTTCTGCCAATAAAACCATCAAAAAACTCAAACCACCATACCATGTCCACACTCAAATACATCCTCATCAGCGGCCTCTTTCTTTTTTGCCTGAGCCTCAATTCCTGCTCATCTGATAAAACAAAAAAACTGCAAAGCGGCGATGAGCATTGCGAAGCAAAGCAATGTCGCGGCAAAACAGAAGAAGGCAAAAGATGTAAAAACGATACAAAGCACTGCAATGGCTACTGCCATTTGCATCAGGATCAGAGATAATTTTAAAATTATAACTCTGATAAAATATTATAAGCGAGGTTGTTATGTAATGCATAATCAGCCCCGCTTTTTTTTTTAAAAAACATTTAAGGCGCCTGTAACTATTCGGATCCTTATCCGTCTTACTGATACAAACAGGCTGAAAAGGAATTACTGCTAAAGTCTGATTCAGGTAATTATTAAGCAAATCACAGTGAATACTAAGGAATATAATATTTGCGTAAAAAACTGCTCGGATGGCCTCTACAGATTCATACTGAAGAACCTGCGCCATGAAGCCGATGCCGAGGATGTGGTGCAGACCGCATTCGAACGGCTTTGGGCCAATCATGCCGAGGTCAGTTCCGAAAGCGCAAAATCCTACCTCTTCACCAGCGCATACCGAATCATGATAGACCTGATCAGAAAAAACAAGCGGATAGAATACAGTGAAACATTACCGGAAACGGCTATCAGGAATATCGGAGAAAATTATGAACTGAAAGAACTGCTGGAAAAAGGATTGGCCACCCTCAGCGAAGTGCAGCGATCGGTCATACTGCTCAGGGATTACGAAGGCTACGATTACAAAGAAATAGGGGAGATCGTCAATCTCAACGAATCGCAGGTGAAAGTCTACATTTTCAGAGCCAGACAGAAGCTGCAGACATTTATAAAACAGATACAGGAACCGGTTTAAATATATAGCATGCAAATCACAACAGACAACTACGAATTGTACACCATCGATTATCTCGAAGGTGGCTTGAGTGGAGAGGAGCTTCGCTGTATGGAGGCCTTTCTGGATCAGCATCCGGATATCAAAGCAGCACTTACAGGTTTGGAATCCATCACTTTGACAGCCGATCCGACAATTCAGTATCCAAACAAAGAAAAACTTCTGAAAAAGGAGCAGGACTTGGCATTCCCCTGGCTTTGGACAGCAGTATCGATTATTTTTATTGCCATACTGATTCCTTTTATGATTTGGCAGCAGCAGGAAAAAACAATGACTGAACCAAAGGCAGAGCAAATTGCCGATAAGAAGTCTGAGATAACCTCTGAGATAACGTCAGAGACTAAGGTTCAGACAGATGTTCAGACAGAGATTATCCAAAATGAGGCAGCTGTTATTGAAAATTCTACCGCTGATATCAGTAAAAACAAAACAGCAGCGATTGATAGCGATAAAAATACAAATGCCGCAACAGCGGTGCAGGCAGGCAGGAACAAAGAAAATAAAGTTGTAAGCCCAGTAATTATTGAAACTCCGGAGTTGAAAAGACGGGCCGAAAGTGATTCTCTGAAACAGCTGTTGGATAGCCTGCAGCTTAAAAACGGCAAAGCTAAAATTGAATTCAGTGCAATGCCCCTGGCTAATCTGGAGCTAAAGGTATTGGAAATCAATAAAAAGGAGGTTGTTCTTTCTCCAAAAATGTTGCTGGAGCTGGCCGCTCTGCAAAACAGTGGAAACGATATGGCCAAAGTAAAAAAACCAAAGTCATTTAAAACGCCTTTCGGTACGATCAGATTCAACGATATTCGCGATGCATTGCTGCCTGAATCCTATATTGCATCGGTAAAGTAATATTAAAACTAGCGATGACTATGTCATTGAATTACATTGCTACTTTTGTCTCGTCATTAGCTGACGAGACAAAAGTAAAAAAAGAGATAAAAAAGGCTTTAGCCTTTTGGGAAATATAGCATCAAACCTATTGTTCTTTTAAAATCAACGATAATGGGAATCCTCATCCTGCCGGAGGCATTCTTTTTTCTTGATAAAAAAGAATCAAAAAATCAAGTCGCAGCTAACGATAAAATTGGGCGTCGCTGTCGATACTCCTGACATTATTTTTCCACTCATGCCCAATTTTCTCTGACCTGCGACGCATCAAAAGCGGTCTCCTTCGGAGTAGTTTATTTTGCCAATTGCTTGGTATTTTTGGAGTTATATTACTGTCAAAATTTATTAAAATGTGTACAATGTAATTGTAAGTTAGACGGAACCCGAACCACCGAGCTCTATTATCTGTCATTAGAAAATTTATTCCAAATTCATTTAATCATCGACTTTGCGCAAGGTTGAAAAGGATATTTATTGTTAAAAATTCAAAAATATTTTATGAACGCTTTATGAATAAATGTTACGCTTCTCCGAAGCTTGGGTCATTCCGCACCTTTGGTGCTAACAATGTTGCGCTTCTCCGAAGCTGAAGACACTACCCTCTACCCTCTACTCTCTACCCTCTACTCTCTACCCTCTACCAAATACCAAATACCAAATACTCAAAATTAACATAAATTATCATGAAAAAACTAATCTTAGCCCTCTGCTTTATTCCTCTGGGAGGAACCCTTTTCGGTCAGGCCGACAGCATTAAAATCAATAGCAGTCCAAGTACCGATTCCACTGAAGTGAAGATTGAAAAAGAATTCAACATCAATCTTTCTCTGGGCAAAAAAAATGTAAAGACCCGATTTATCCTGCTCGATCTGGGTGTAAATG
>JBIKQC010000113.1:0-10296 GCA_044349855.1 Saprospira sp. | reverse complement strand
CTTTGTCTAGGTGAATATCCATCGACAGAAAAACCTGGCGATATTCGTTCCATTAACCTAAGCAATGAACAATTAGAATTGGCAAAAATTGCCTATAGTACCAAAAAACCTGTTATTCTTGTCATGGCAGAAGCAAGGCCACGCGTTATCAATGAAATTGTAGATGGAGCGGCAGCTATTGTGAATTGTTATCTACCCGGCGATTACGGAGCCGATGCCCTCGTAAAATTATTATACGGCGAGGCCGATTTCAGCGGAAGATTACCATTTACATATCCTCGCTATGATGGGGTTTTTGAGTTTTATGACCGTCCAAGATCAGTAGATAAGTCAAAATCTGGTAGTTTCGATGCTTTTAATCCACAATGGGAATTTGGTTTTGGATTAAGTTATTCTATGTCCGAATATTTAAGTATCAATCTGAATAAAGAAAAGCTTGTCTCTGGAGATTCAATAATAGTTCAGGTAAAACTACGAAACAAAGGCAACAAAACGATGAAAGAAGTTGTACAGCTTTACGCTTCCGATTTGAAAGCATCCTATGTCCCTGCAGGAAAAAAATTATGTGGATTCAAAAAAATACTACTGAACCCAGGAGAAGAAAAAACAGTAGATTTTATTATTAATGAAAAATCTCTTTTCTTTGCTGACGAACAGGGGAAATTAATTAAAGAAAAGGGGAAATATAAACTCTCTGTTCAGCAACTAAGTGCTGAATTTAACTTGGAATAACGCTAGCTAATATGTACAAAATAGAATTTGAGAAATTTTTTTCTTACTCATTTTCATTAGACTGTTTAATATTTGGTTTCAAAGATGATGAAATTAAAGTGTTGCTTATTAAAAGAGCAATTGAACCTTTTAATGGCTATTGGGCAATTCCCGGCGATTTGATTTATCCAGATGAAGATTTGCCCGATGCTGCTGGAAGAATTCTGTTTGATCTAACAAAATTAAGAGATATCGAAATGCATCAGACCCAAACCTTTGGAGATCCTAAGCGTCATCCACAGGGAAGGGTAATTACTTGCGCTTTTTTGGCTCTTGTAAGGGTTGAAGAATTGAATGCGGTGGCATCGTCATGGGTAGAAGAAGTAAAATGGGTATCGGTAGATGAGGTAGCTGAATTAGCTTTTGACCACAACCTGATTTTGAATTCTACCTATGAAATTCTGAAACAGAAACTAAGTAAAGAACCTGTTTGCTTTGATATGCTTTCCACAAAATTTACCTTAAATGAAATGCAAAAATTGTACGAATATGCATTCAAAACAGAAATGGACAAGGGAAATTTTAGAAAAAAGTTAAAACAAATTCCACTCATCAAGCATGATGAGAAGCAAAAACATGTAAAACACCGCCCGGCAACTCTTTATTCTTTTGATCAAAAAGCCTTCAGAGACATAGTAAATGAGAATGAATATACGTTTAAGATGTAATTTTTTTTTCTTATTGTAAATCATACAATAATTATTTTGGGGAATGAACAAAAATCTTTATGTTTGGGTTAAGTATTCATTATTTAACAAAATAAAAATTAAAGATTATGAAACATTTGTTCAACTTTCTGCTTGTTTTGACAAGTATAACATCACTATTTGCCCAAAATAACATCAATTTCAGCGCTTCTGGCAATTGGGTTGGCTATATGAACGTTTTTGAGCTTCCTGCCAATGGAGGGGGCTATATGTTCGGTCAATCTTGGGGTGTTTCCGATCTCAAAACAGTGATTGATTCTGCAGGAAATACAATGACCCTAAAGCCTAATTATAATACCTATGCTGATAATCCAACAGATCCATATTGGGTTGATACTTTGACCAATACTGGTAAAAAGATTATGGATGCATCTACCTTTGTAGAGCCAGGTACAACATTTAATGGTCAAGCACTTACTTTTTCCGGAACAGTACTTTCAAATAATTTGGATACAAATTATACGGCAACTTTTTTCATTAAGGCACTTGATCCAAATAATGGTTATCAGGATGCATTTAGCGGTTCAAAAGTTTTTGAATTACCAACAAGCGGTAATTTTACAGTTTCTGCCACTGCTACTGAACTTGCTGCAGGTTTAATCGTTCAATATGGCTTTAATGTTAAGGGTATCAATGCCAATCCTGCAAATGAACAGAATAATGGAAGCGTCGTTATCGGAGCCCCTGTTTCAACATCTGTTCAAGCTTTAGCACAAAATAATGAATGGTCTGTCTATCCAAATCCAGCTGCTGATATTTTGTTAATCAACGCAACAACTGTTTTTGAAGATTATCGCATTTTTAATTCAGTAGGTCAAGTTGTAATGACAGGAAAATATAATACCCAGATTGATATTTCCGGTTTCAATGCCGGTAATTATTTCCTTGAACTGTCAAACTCCGGTAATAAGTCAGTTAAAGGATTCTCTAAGAAGTAATTTTAAAGTAATTGTGTTTGTTGATCTGTTATCAATTAATTAAAATTTATTTTGGGGCTTCGTCCACAAAGTAATTTCTAAAGCTTGAGATTTGATTATACGCTTTTAGTCTCCATTAGGAGTGCGAATAAAACAAGGGCCGTCCAGACTTTTTGGACGGCCCCTTTTTTATGCAAAAAAGCCACCCGGAGCTGGCCTCTAAACTAATTCAAGCTAAAATATAGAGCAAAAAAATATATCACTAATGCTTATTTACGAGATAAAGCTTATTGAAAAACCCTAACATAGTCAACCACCATTTTTTGAGGGAAGACAGTAGTTCCGTCAGGATTGCCCGGCCAATTGCCACCAACAGCTACATTAAAAATGAAGAAGAACTTCTCATCGAATTCAGCTAAATCGGCAGCTGTTGTATTGATTGTATAGTATTCAATATTATCTCGATACCATTTAATGCTATTAGTGTCCCAAACAATCGAGAAAACATGAAACTGATCATTGAAAATACCACTGCTTAATGAATTAGAGCCACCGATATAAGCTCTTGCGCCGCTGGCATCGGCCCAATGTGCGGTTCCGTGTACAGTTTTATCGGTACCACTGCCACCAACCAATTCCATAATGTCGATTTCTCCGCAAGAAGGCCAACCAACAGTGCTGATATTGTCGCCCAACATCCACAATGCTGGCCAGATTCCTTTTCCAAAGGGCAGTTTAGCACGAATGTCAATTCTGCCATATTTGAATGATTTTAAGCCCTGAGTTTTAATTCTGGACGAGGTATAGTTTTGTCCTCCAAAGCTTTCCGCTTTGGCAGTGATTGTAAGAAATCCATTGCCTACCTCTGCATTTTCGGGACGATAATATTCCAATTCATTGTTTCCCCATCCCCAGTTGCCATTTCCAATATCATGTATCCAATCGGAGCTAAGTCCATTTCCATCAAATTCGTCGTTCCATACCAGCGATATATTTGGATAATTGAGCGGTGTGGTGTAGCCCTGATTAAAAATAGAATCGGCGTTGACGGTTACACTATCAAATTTTTCTATAAAATCTGTGTAAGTTGTATGAGCACGAGATTTAATTTTATAGGTGCCACTTTGGGTATAAGTAAAATCTGCAATACCATCAGTTGTTTCAATGATAGTTGAGTCACTGTTTCGAAAAAAAGTAACAGTATAAAAATTGACCTTATCTGCCTGTGCGATTACTTCAACATTTCCACCATTTGCTGCAACTGAAGTCCTTAAATTTTCAGGAAGTACGACTGTGGTAACAGGTGGTTTTTTACAATTGACAAATAAAAAGAGTCCAAAAATCAGAATTGTAAATTTCATGGTTAAAAATTTATTGTTGAACGATATCATCTATATAAAAAGTACCTGCATTGGCTACATTCCAACCCGGGAACAATACAAGCCTGTCATATACACCTGAGCTTGAACCGCTGAAATCGACAGAAATATTTTGCCAGCTGTTGGCAGTTGTAATATTTACATCGAGTTCTACAAAGTCATTGCTGTTGTTTGAGTTTTCAACTTTAATCCTGAAAGTGCCTGTGGTAGGAGCCCAAACTTTAAGCGCAATAACTGTATTGTTTGTAAAATCTAAAGGATTTGCCAAATTGAAGAGGAAGCCCGACCAGGTTTGATTGCCGTGAACAGTTTCGAGCACTTTGGCGCTGGTATTGATTCCCGTTCCATCAGGATTATTTATTATGGATGTAGTGCTATTACCGAAAACAGAAATTCCCTGCACAGCAGATTCAAAATTGATAGGCAGGCTAGTTGTAGGGTTATTATTTCCACCACTTACAAAACCATCAGGAATCAATTTCAAATACCACATAAGACCACCTGCATGATGTTTGTACTGAAGCCAAAGCGAAGTATCTGTAAGCGCGATGATTTTATAAGTTTGGACACCTGAGTAAAAGCCAATAAAGGCATCATTCGAAATAGTTAAGGTTGTATCTGAACCCTCGGTCAGCGTCCAAGTTTCACCAATTTTATTGGTATAAGGCGCCGTATAATCACCTAAATTTTGAAATGAACCCGGAAAATTAGCTGCAAGAGAATTATGAACATAAACAGCGCCATTGTTTACCATATCAAATTTGAATTCATTGAGGTAAAAAGTATAACGATCGTCGTAAAGTCCAACATTTTCTTTGTCATTTGCACCGGCAGCCCACCATTGTGGATAATTTCCGGCAGTTCCAATCGGGTCGGGACCAACACCAAAATGTGCAGTTACCAAAGAATCGATATGCCATGTTTTAAAACCGGCTCCATTTATACCTCCGGTCAAGCTATTGAAAAGAGGGTTGTCGAGTAAGGTAAAATCGGTTTGAGCAATTTGTATCTGCTGCGTGCTCGAAACACTGCCTCCTTTTGTAAAAATAGTCAGTTTCACAGAATAAGTTCCAGCATAAGGATAAGTTCCACGTATATTTATGCCATCTGCGCTCAAGCCGTTTCCAAGGTCCCATTTAGCAATGACATTTGGATTGGTAGCAGTAAATTCTATGATATTATCACTTGTAGCACTGGGTACATAGGTAAAGGCAGCATCTTCCGGTTTTGGAGGATCTCCAAGCGTTGGTTCGTTTTTTTTGCAGGATATTGTGAATAATGATCCGACTAGCAAAACGATAAAAAGATTTATATTTTTCATATTGTTAGCTTTTAATAACCTGAATTTTGATTCCATCTACCTCCTGCGAGGTCAATTTCAATTTGAGGAATTGGAAAGAGTTCATGTTTATTTAACTGAAAACCACTGATATTAGTTGCAGCTTGCCCAGTTCTAACCAAATCAAAAAATCTATGTCCTTCACAAGCAAGCTCCAAACGACGCTCATTGTAAATATCCTGAATTGAGCCGATATTGATGCTTGGTAATCCAACCCTTGTACGTACCAGATTAAGATAATTTTGGGCCGAACCGGTATTGCCGTTCTGATAATGCGCCTCTGCAGCCATCAATAAAACATCTGCATATCTGATTACGCGATAATTTACCGGACTTGTAAGGTCATCGTCGGGTAAGCCAATTTCGCCTTGTCTTTTGATGTATTTATTGTTGTAATATCCTGTATGTCCACCGGCGCCAATTGCATAGGTTATTGAAGCTGAGTTTGGCTGTGCAGCGATAAATGCATCAATATCCAAAATGGTCAAATTTCTTCTTGGATCGTTAGCATTAAAGGCGTCGTATAAATTTTGAGTAGGAAGATTGTAACTGTTGCCATCGCCATAAACAGGCCCATTGTATTGTCTGATTCCCTGGAAGCCTGGACCTGCATTGCCTTCGAGACAAACGAGACAGCCATAGCCTCCGCCTTCTGCTCCGGTGTATTGCACATCGAAAACGGTTTCAACATTATTCTCATTTGCTACAGTGAACAAATCGGCATAATCAGCTATCAAACTATAGGTTCCGCTATTAATCACTTCATCCAAAATTTGTGAAGCATCAGCAAATTTATTCTGATAAAGATAAACTTTTCCGAGCAGCGATTGTGCTGCGCCTTTTGTTGCACGGCCTTTTGTGCTTGCAATAACAGGAAGAATTGCAGCCGATTCAGTCAAATCCTTTTCAATCTGTGCATAAACTTCCGATTTTGGCGTTCTGTCTAATTGCGTTACTTCGCTTGCGCCAACTCTTTTGTTGATAATGAGTGGAACATCTCCAAAGAATTTCACCAATTCGAAATAATAAAAGGCCCGAAGAAATTTTGCTTCGGCAAGGATTTCAGCCTTTCCGGAAAAATCGATATTGTTCTGAAATTCCAAAATGTAATTGGTTCTGGTTATACCTGCGTAATTCCAGCGCATAATGTTTCTGAGTTCATTATTCACAGCACCATGTGTCATGGCATCAATCTGATGCAGACCTTCGGTGTCATTGGCACTCTCGCCGCCTGCAATAGTATTGTCCGATGCTATTTCTCCAATCCATACCGACATAAAAGAAGCCTGTAGTAAATCGTAAGCGCCTACCAATGCTCTTTCATAATCATCGGGAGTTTGAAAATAATTTTCAGCATCCTGGCCATATGGTGGGTTTACATCCAAGAATTTTTTGCAGGAACTGAAACTGATGAAAAATATAATCAGCAGCAGTAATTTTGAATTTATAATTTGTCTTTTCATCTTTTAAAATTTTAAAATTATACCACCCATAATTGTTTTTGCCTGCGGATAAAATCCGAAATCGACACCCGACGAAAGGGTACCTGCAGTAGGACCGATGTCTGGATCAAAACCCTTGTAGTTGGTGATCGTGAAAAGATTATTTGCTGCAACATAAAATCTCAAAGATTCGGTTTTAACTCTCTTTAGTAGTTTAGAAGGAAGGGTATAACCCAATTGAATATTTCTGAAACGGAGGAATGAACCATCCTCAACATAATAATTTGAGAAAACATTATTTCTGGTAGGGTCAACAGTAAGTCTTGGATGAATGTTTGTTGTGCCCGGGCCTGTCCAGCGGTCAATTACATAGTCCAATTGATTGGCATATGGTTGGTTGCGCTCATAATTTCTGATGATTTCCTGACCAATTGCAGCATAAATGTTAGTTGAAAGGTCAAATCCTTTGAAGTAGAGAGATAATGAAAATCCAAAAACTGCATCAGGTATTGCCGAACCAATCATTTTTTTGTCGGTATCGTTACTAAAATTGATGACACCATCTCCATTTTGATCAACAAATCTTAAATCTCCAGGTTTTGCACCTTCCTGTACAACTGAAGTAGCATCGATTTCTTCTTGGCTCTGGAAAATTCCTGCAGTTTCAAAACCATGAAAATAACCGATAGGAAATCCTTCCTGGAATCTAGTTGCTACATTTCCGCCAACACCAAAATAGGCACCGGGAAGATAATCAACCCCATCAGGTACTTTGGTGACCATATTTCTCAAAAGTGTGGTATTGAAATTAACGCTATATTTCAAACTATTGAATAGGGTAGAGTTGTAACCTAATTCAATCTCAAAACCTTTATTGCTTACGTTACCGGCATTGATAAAGGGTGCAAAGCCACCAGGACCATATGAACCAATAACGGCCGAAACATCGGGTTGAAAAAGTAAGTTGTAAGTATTTTTGATAAAATAATTTAGCGTAAGGTCAAGCTTTTTGAAAAATGTCAAATCCAAACCAGCATTGAATTGCCCGGTTGTTTCCCATTTCAAGTCGGGGTTCGATGCTCTACCCAAGGCAACACCCTGCGTAATAACATCGTCGAAAACATAAACACCCTCGCCGTTGAGCAAAGCTCTGTAGGCAAAATTGGCAATTTGGTCATTGCCCGAAATACCATAGCTTAATCTAAGTTTGCAAAAATCTACAAATTTGCTTTTGAAGAAATCTTCTTCCGAAATTAACCAAGCGCCAGAAATAGTTGGGAAATAGCCATAACGGTTGTTTTTACCAAATTTACTCGACCCGTCTGAGCGAATAATTCCCGACACCAGGTATTTTGAATTATAAGCATATTCGGCTCTAAGAAAAGCAGAAAGCAATCTTTCGGTAAATTCGAAAGAACCTGTATTGTTCAGGTAACCTCCAGCAGCTGTATTTGCTGAAATATCGGCAAATTCGATGGAATTATTTGGAATATTGAAAGCTGTTCCACTTAGGGCATTTCCTTTTCGGTGAAAAACACTGATACCGCCTGTTGCCTTTATCTTGTGTAGACTGTCGATGTTTTGTTCGTAATTAAGAAAAGCTTCATAGTTCAAATCGGTAAAAGTAGCACGCTGCTCAAAAACAGAGGAGCCGCGCTCGACAAATACATTATCGGCAATCTCAACCTGAGGTGCAACAAGGTCTGCATTGATTGCAGTATTGGCAAATTTGCCTGGACCGTACCAGGCAAGTGGTGAAAAAACCTTGGTATCGACAATAGCAAAATTGTAGTTAAGCCTATTGGTAAAATATAAATTCTTTGTAATTTTATATTGAAGCTCTTCTTTTCCGACAAATTTATTAGCCCAGGTGAAGTTATAAGTATTATTCATTTGAGCAATTGGATTGATGATATCGGCTACCTCTTCCAAATAACTGTAGTTACCATCCGCAGTTCTAATGGGCTCATTCGGAAAGGCGTTGATTGTATTGTAAAGCACAGAGCCAATCCCATTTTCAGGCAATCCTTTGCGATATTCGTTTGAGAAAAGCAATACAGAATTTAGCTGCCATCTGTCGCTTAGGTCAGAACTAATATTGGCCTTGCCATTGTATCTTGAGAAGTGCGCCTTGTCTCTTCCTATGATACCATCTTGATTGTAATAAGTTAATCCCAAAGAGTATCTTGTGGATTTAGAACCACCGCTCATCGATAAATTGTAGTTTTGAATTGGAACAGTAGAGAAAACGCTATCCTGCCAGTTTGTACCAACGCCTAAACCAGTATTATTGAAAGGCATTGGCATGCCTGCTACTCCAAACATTTCATTTTTGATAACTGCGTATTCTTCAGCAGTAAGTAGGTTCAATTTTTTTGCAGTCTGTTGAAAACCGACATAGGTTGAAAATTCAAATTTTGGTTTCGAATTCAAACTGCCCTTTTTGGTTTCAATAATGATAACACCATTTGCTGCTCTAACACCATATATACCTGCCGTGGCATCTTTCAATACATTGATTGATTCAATATCATTTGGATTCAAGGCATTCAAACCTTCCGAATCGTAAATTACACCATCGACCAAAATAAGTGGATCATTATCACCAAAAGTGGATAGACCTCGGATTCTAATGCTGGAGGAACCGCCCGGTGAACCCGAATTGGTATTGATACTTACCCCTGCGACCTTTCCCTGAAGGGCTTGGTCAACCCTCGACATGTTCATCTTTTCGATATCTTCACCTTTCACTCTTGAACTGGCACCTGTCAGTTCTTTTGCTTTTGCACGGCCGTATCCAATTACAACGATTTCATCTTTCATGATATCATCGGGTTTCATCGAGATACTCAATTCAGTTCTTCCTGCGAGTAGAACTTCTTCTGTCTGATAACCGACATAGGAAAAAACCAGTTTGATTTCTGGGTTTTCATCTGTTTCGAGTGAAAAATTCCCTTCAATATCGGTGGTTGTTCCAATCTGAGTTCCTTTGATAATAATTGACACACCGGGTAGTACATCTTTGTTTTCATCTGATACACTGCCTTTTACTGTTTTGATCTGACAGTAGGAATCAAAGGATGTAAAAATGAAAAAAATGAAAAAGAATTGAAATATTTTCATGTGCTGTTGTTTTGTTAGCCTAAAAATATGACTTTTTGTACAAACTACAAAAAGGTTAGGTTTTATTTTTGTGATAAAGTGAAATAGTATTTGTTTAAATCTTTGACCGCAAAATATTATACTGAAATAATAAGGGATTTACATATTATATAATTTAATTATATGTCTTTTCCTTTTGTTGTTTATATTTTATTTAGGCGTTAGAACTGAGCTGGGGCAACACGTAAAGGATATGCAACTGTGAGCGGAATATTACAAGCATTTATAGGACGACCAACAACTCCACAACAAACCGACAGAAAAACAGGAATTAAAAAAGTAGCTTTAGGACCAAAACGAATAGATAAATAAATGGCTAACAGTAACCTGACAATGTAAGAAACGCAAAGAAAGATGAGTTTTATACGCAATACCACGTCATTTAAAAAAACTGAAGCGAATTTAGAATTTAACTCAAATGCTTTTCGTGGCTTGTGCGATCCACAAGATTTAACCCGAATCCGTCATTAGAGTTCGTTATGAAAGCCTAAAGGGTAAAGAACCAACGCTCCGCGAAGCGAAAATAAGTACTCACGGAGTTTTTTGGGGTGAAGAACCGAGCACAGCGAGCTCTATAAA
>JBIKQC010000112.1:0-10325 GCA_044349855.1 Saprospira sp. | reverse complement strand
TTTTGAGCTGATTATCACCTCTTCACTAAACAGAACCAAAGAAACTGTAAAACATTTTATAGAAGAATTGAACATCCCGCAACAGGCTTTTGAAGAACTTGACGAAATCAGTTGGGGAATTTATGAAGGACAACCTGCGAGCGAAGAAATGCACCGGGAACATAAAAATGTGATCACACATTGGAGTCATGGAAACTATGATGCCCGTATTTCTGAAGGAGAATCTGCATTGGAAATGCAAAGCAGACTTCACAAATTTTTGAGCCATTTGATAACACTACCTCAGAAAAAGCTGCTCATCTGTACACATGGAGGCACATTGGCATTCCTGATGACTATTTTCCAGGAATTGCCGCTTTCCAGAATGCCAGAATTTAAACACCGCAACACCGGCCTCTGCAAATTCCGTTTTGACGGAACTCAGTTTCATTTGGAATTGAGAGATGATTTGAGCCATTTGGAATAAGTTATGACAGAACAAATCAAAATATCCGCCGTTTCATATCTCAACACAAAACCTTTTCTTTACGGATTATTTCGTTCAGATTTGAACAAAGAATGTAACATATCTCTTGATTTTCCGGCAGAATCTGCTCGAAAATTGATCAACAGCGAGGTTGACCTTGGTTTGGTTCCTGTTGCAATCATTCCAAAGATTGCCAATGCCCAAATAGTCTCAGATTTCTGTATTGGGGCAGTCGGTCCTGTGAAAACGGTCTGTATTTATGCAGAAAAACCATTGGAACAAATCCATCAGATCTATCTCGATTATCAATCGCGGACATCTGTATTGTTGGCGCAGATCCTACTCCGTGATTTTTGGAATTTAAAACCCGAACTGCTCTCCGCTCCTACCAATTATATTGATCATATTTCAGGCAATAAAGCCGGAGTTATCATTGGCGACCGAACCTTTGGCCTGGAGCAGCGCTTTCCTTTTGTATATGACCTATCTGCCGCCTGGCATGAAATGACAGGTCTTCCATTTGTTTTCGCTGCCTGGGTGAGCAACAAAACCTTAACTCATAATTTTTTGGATCGTTTCAATAATGCCCTCAGTGACGGCATTACACGCATTGAGCAGGTAGCTCAGCTTTTTCAGTCCTCTCATTTTAACATTGATGTATTTGATTATTTAAGCAAATACATATCCTACGATCTGGACACTGAAAAGAAAAAGGGTTTGGAATTGTTTTTGAAAATGATAGATGACATGTAGAGTCGCGAACAAACATGAGTCTACTTGTGCAAATACATTAAAACATGACGCCGGAAAGTTTATAATAAAATTGGAAAGTGGCGACTTAACTGTCATTGCAGCAGATGCGATAGTCAATGCATCAAACAGTTCACTTTTAGGCGGTGGCGCCTGTTGAAGAAAGCCCTGCACCAAAATACTCATTGATGGGGTCATTCACCGCATGGGCGGAAAAGCAATTTTGGAAGCCTGTCAGGTGGGCATATAAACAGTAATTTTTGGTTGGATAAGAGGTTATCGGAGATATTGGCAGAATCTATAAAAAAAACTGTCTGATTGAAATATTTTTTTTGTCTGACTTGATTTTGTAAAATATTGGGTATATACTTGCAGTAATAATCCAATTTAATAAATATTAACCCCAAAATGTTATGCCATTTTTCGATGAAGACGGCAATGAATTAGATTCAATCACTGCCCCAAAACCTGAACTTTGCAAAAACTGCAAAAAGAATGGAGATCCAAATGAATTTGTACTTTGTACGCTCACCCGCTTCGGACAAAGCGATGAAGAAGAATTCATTTGTCATGGATTCGAACAAATAATTTTGAATTAACCCCCAAAAAACTAGCGAAATCAACCTTTTCCGAATGCGCTAAAATGTTCGTAAATCCTAAGTCCCTATTATATTCGTAATATAACAAATGGAAAAGGTTACAAATGATTACAAAAAAGCCAGGTTACTGTAACACAGTACCTGGCTTTTTTGAATATTTTTTGAATTCAATCTAGAATTTCACGAAGCTTTTAGACATTCTTGCACCATTCTCATCCTGAAGAACAATGCGGTAAGTACCGGCAGCAAAATCATTAACATTTAAAGTCATGCGGTTGTTACCTGCATTGCCATTAAAGTTTTGAGTGCTGATTTTCTGACCGTTGCTGCCAAAAATAGACAATTGATATTCAGCATCAGCTTTCAATTCCATGCTCAGATTCAGATCTGTAACAACAGGATTAGGGAAAAGATTTACATCCAATACATTACTTGGAGTCTGAGCTAAAGCACTTGGTGTAGAAGAAACCACTGTCACCTGTTTAGTATGTCCGTCTGCGATATCACCTGTAGTAGAACTGCTTCCGTTAGTAGCCAAACCAAAAGCATAAAGCGTTGCCGTGCCGCCCGGGCAATAAGCCGGTGCCTTCCATTTGAATGCAAAAGTATTTGATGAGGAAGGAGTGTTATGTTCTACCGCTACGCGACCGTTTGTGAATGTTTTTGTCGTTTGACCGGTTCCCAGATTCTGAAATGTTCCAATATTCGTATTGGCTGAGTCAGATAGGAAAATAGCCTGAAAACCATGAGTACTTGGTGTGCCATTGCCTGCAGCAATAGTAACAGTCACATCATAAATGCTGTCAGCGGTAACCTGGGAAACAGATGTTCCTGAACTGTTTTTAATGTCAATCGTAGTTGTAGGATTGAAAGTACCGCCAAAGTGACAGCTCGCACAGGTAGAGGCGGCACCGGGTGCTCCTGCCGCTTCAGTATTATTTATTGTACCTACGCCACCCATTTTACTGCTAAGGGTAATATAACCCAAAACACCGAGTGCGAAAATTAAAAGGAAACTTGTACGCATAATGTTAAATGTTTAATATAAGGTTTGGAAATTTTTACCAAAATACAAAAAGTAAATTAACAAACAAATAGAATTTATATTTTTAACAAATAAAGAAACAAAAGCGGCAATTAGCCGCTTTTGCAAATCTTATTTATTCATCAGATTTTCAATCTCTTCCACTTCAATTGGAATATTTCTCATCAGATTGAAAGTACCTGTTTCAGTAATCAGAATATCATCTTCAATACGGATACCAATACCTTCTTCCGGAATATAAATGCCGGGTTCGCAAGTGAATACCATACCGGCCTTAAATGGTGAATAACGCTCGCAAAGATCATGAACATCAAGGCCCAAATGATGAGAGGTGCCGTGCATAAAGTATTTTTTATAGGCAGGCCAATCTGCTTTTTGAGCGGCGATATCCTGTTTTGTCAACAGACCGAGTCCAATAAGTTCAGACTCCATAATTTTACCGACTTCCTTGTTATAATCAGTAAGATTATTGCCGGGTCTCAACATTCCTTCTGCCTCTTTTTTAACCCGCAAAACAGCATTATAAACAGCTTTCTGTCTTTCAGTAAAACGACCGTTTACAGGGATGGTACGAGAAAGATCTCCTGCATAGTTCCCATATTCGGCACCGAAATCCATCAAAACAAGATCTCCGTCTTTTAGAATTTCATTATTATCGTTGTAATGCAGGGTACAGGCATTCGGTCCTCCGGCAATAATAGGAGAATAGGCATGTCCGCTGGCACCATTACGGATAAATTCATAGATTATTTCTGCTTCTATTTCATATTCCACCATACCCGGTTTTATAGTCTTCAGTACGCGTCGGAAAGCAAGATCAGTTATATCACAGGCTTTTTGCAGCAGATCGATTTCGAATTGTGATTTCATCATACGCAATTTCTTCATAAGCGGAGCTGTACGCGCAAATTTATGAGCAGGGTATTTTGCTTTCATTTCCAAGGCTAAACGCTCGTCACGTACAGGAACCTGACCTGAAGCACGATCATTTTCATTGGCATTCAGGTAGACACGGTCGGCCAACAAAATGAGCTCATTGAGCAGAGCTGGCATATTATCCAACCACATTACAGTAGGAATACCCGATGTTTGGGCTGCGTCCTCTTTTGTATATTTGTAACCCTCCCAAACCTTTATATAATCATTGGTCTGTTTTGTAAAAACAATCGCTTCAAATTCTTTGCCTTTAGGGCAACCGGGGTAAAGAACCAAAACTACCTCTTCCTGATCCAGCCCGCTCAGGTAGAATAAATCTGAGTTTTGACGAAAGGGAAAGAAACAGTCTCCATTTCTGGTGAGTTGATCAGCGGAATGAAAAATAGCAATCGAGTTCGATTTCATCAACTCTGTAAAGCGTTTGCGGTTCAATGCAAAAAGCTCATTGTTTACTGCAGCGTATTTTCTCATTGTATTATTTTTTAATGAAAGACAGTACTTTCTGTTTTAAAAATGTTGTTGGACAGAAATTCGAAACAAATTTGAGTTTTTTTACTGAGAAAACGAATATTTTTGAAAAAGTAACCGAAAATTTCCGACTAAGGAAACCTATTTTTCTTAAATTCAGGATAAAGTGCTAAATTTGTAATTAGAAATAATAAAATACATACCTGAGTTTACAAAACCAATAAAATACAAATCGACATCAATAACTTACGCTATATGGCTACCAATAAAAGAGAAGAACAGATTGTAGAAGAAGTTATTAAAATATTTTCCCTTTATTTGGAAAAAAATGGATTAAGAAAAACTCCTGAGCGTTTTGCTATTTTAGAAGAGATTTACAAAAGAACAGATCATTTCGACGCTGAGGCGCTATATATACACATGAAAACCCAAAATTATAGGGTGAGCCGCGCAACAGTTTACAACACATTGGAACTATTGGTTTCATGTGATCTAGTACGTAAGCATCAGTTTGGAAAAAATTTAGCACAGTACGAAAAATCTTATGGTTTTAAACAGCATGACCATGCAGTTTGTATCGAAACCGGCCAAGTTTTTGAGTTTTGTGATCCCCGAATTCAACAAATAAAAGAAGCAGTAAAAGAAATGTTGGACTTTGAAATCACACATCATTCGCTTACCTTTTATGGCTACAGCAAAGAAGGGAGAGAAAATAAAAAATAGAAATTTTCTATTTTTGCAAAACTTTTACAAAGCATAATTATAATTATTAAAATATTTATTGTTGTTTTGGAATAAGTTTGGATTTTATTAATTTTTACTAAATCCAAAATCTAAATAAACATAAGCATGTCATATACCTTTTCCGAACAACAGCAGATTCAAATTCTCAGCACAGACAGTCTTTGGATACCTGAGGACAATCAAAGAATTATTGAATCGCTACAGGCACTTATTGCTGAAAATAAATGCAAATTCATTATAGACCTTAGTAATTGCTCCTATATCAATAGTATAGGTCTCTCTTTTTTAATATCTATTCTGACAAGGGCAAGAAGCGCAGGCGGTGAAGTTATCCTTTGCGGCATATCAGACAAAGTAAGACAGCTGCTGCTGCTCACTCGTTTACAGTCTATGTTCACGGTAACGGAATCAGTGGAAGAGGCGTTGGATCAGTTTAATTTGACCAAGGCCTAAAACATTAAGACAACTCAATATTCAACATTTAGCGCTAAACGCATTCCCTTTGCTTTGAGCAGACATTCCTCATATTCTTTTTCCGGGTCTGAGTCATAAACGATTGCCCCACCAGTTTGAAATGACAGATATTTGTTCTCCGAATTGTAGAACATGCTACGAATAACAACATTGAAATCAAAATCGCCGTCAGGACTAATATAACCCAAAACACCTGAGTAAACTCCTCTTCTCGATTGTTCATATTGTTCGATCAGCTGCATACTTATTATTTTGGGGGCTCCAGTCATAGAACCCGGAGGAAAAGCAGCTTTGATGGTCGAAAGTCCATCATTTTTTTTGTCCAATCTACCTGAAATTGTCGAGATCATCTGCCAAACCTGTCTAAAAGGATAGACCCCGAAAAGTTCTTCTACTGTCACAGAGCCAATTTCGGCACAGCGGGCCAGGTCATTGCGCACCAAATCCACAATCATTACATTCTCTGCTCTGTCTTTTTCGCTGTTCAGCAAAATTGACTTTAAATTTTCATCTTCTATTATATCTTCAGCCCTTTTTATGGTCCCTTTTATTGGCTGAGAAACTACTTTTGCACCTGATTTATATAAAAATCGCTCAGGGCTTGCACATAAAACATGTTGATTTTTACTTCTGTAATAAGCTGAAAAAGGCGCCGGACTGAGTCTGTTTAATCTGGCAAATAACTTCACCGGATTCAGTTCAGCATTTTCACAATAAAATTCCTGACAAAAATTGAGTTCATAAATATCACCTTCAATGATATGCTGTTTCAGACATTTTACAGTTTTCAGGTAATCTTCTTTGTTGATTCTTTGCTTTATTTCACCCAATTTTTCAGGTGCAGATTCAACTAGCACCTCTGTAAGGAGTATTTCTGCCCAAATTTTTTCCGGATACTTCGAGTATATCTCTATTGTCAAACAATCTTTATTTAAAATCACTAAATGCTGTGGGACGAAGAAACTGAGTTCAGAAGCCCCAAGCCAATCCAAGTTAGCAGAATTTAGTTTTTCCAATTCATTTTTCAGATCATAACCTAAATAACCGAAGGTCCATTTTTCGGAATTCTCTTTCAAAAAATTCTCCAAATTTCCAAAAGCATCTTCCCCTGCATTCAATTCTAAAACTTGCTCCGCCCCTGCTGCTATTAGGCATTCATAACGAGAATATTTATTACTGTCATATTCATTATTGTCATAATAGGCAGTCCGTTCAAAAGAAGAAACCCAATGAAGTGCTTTCCTTTTAAATGTGCTTGCATTTATATGCTCCGGTAGCTGAAATAAGTGTTTCAAGGCTGTTTTACTTATGGGATAATAATAATACGGTGATTCTGCTCGAATATATTTTCCATTCGCTGTGGCAATGAGCCCAATTCATTATTGTCGGAAACCGCCCCATGACGTGCTGAAATAAGCATAATCATATCTTCTGCGGAACATTCCTTGGCAATAGTCTCCAAATTTTCAAATGTATCCATGGTTTTATAACTAAATTTAGCCTGAAAATTATTTTTCTTAGCTTTAGAATCGATAGCATCTGCTGTTTTGACAGAACAGCAGATTGTAACCGGAATACTCAATTCAGATGCCAATTTATTGACCTTTTTCAACCAGCCATAGAAATTGGCCTCCAACTCAGAAAGCGAAGGGACAATAAGTCTTATGCTTTTATAGGACATAGAAACTTTTTCAGAATTGGTAATAAAGATTAATTTATCTGTATTTTCTAAGACCTGTTCCAAGACCTCCCCCATCAGTTTGTCAATAAAACCTTTTTTAGTAGGCCAACCCATGATAATTAGACTGGCCATTACTTCTTTGGAAGTTCTTGTAATCCCACTGCCTGCATTGAAATCTATTGTTGTTATGAAATCAACCTTTGTTTCTGAAGCTGAAGCATGTAGCATCACACTGTCAATTTTCTTTCTTGCATCAGCTATATTGGCTTCTGCATCAATGTCATTACTTACTACAGAAAGCATCGTGATTGGTGATTTTGCCTTTGGATCCTTTACCAGAATAGCAAAATCGAGCAGTTTTTCAAAATTAAAAAAATTCGCTACCGGAAGCAGAATTTTCTCGGGCACTTTTTGCTTGGCGCTGCTTTTTGACTCTTCATTACGGGTGATCATTGCCAATTTTTTTGCCGTTTTTTCTGTGACAAAGGAAGCGAAAAGGCAGGTTACCAATATTAAAATTATCGTTCCGTTCAAAATATATTCATCAAGAATTCCCATATTGAAACCAATAAGTATAATGGCAATTGTTGCAGCTGCATGTGCAGAACTAAGGCCTACAATAATATCTCGTTGCAGGGCGCTGTACTTGAATACCAACTGCGTAAACCAAGCCGCGAGCCATTTACCGGCAATAGCTCCAACCGTCAGAAATCCGGCAACCTTCAGTGCATCAGTACCTTTAAAAAGGATGGAAAGGTCGACCAACATTCCGACATTAATCAAAAAAAATGGTATGAAGAGCGCATTGCCGACGTATTCAATGCGATTCATCAGTGCTGAAGAATGCGGTATGAGCGGATTTAAAACCAATCCGGCAGCAAAGGCTCCTATTATTGGTTCCACACCTGCAATTTCAGCCAAAAAAGCAGAGAAAAAGACAATTGACAATACAAATATATAATGTGAATGCTTCTCACTTTCCAATTTTCTGAAAAACCATTTGGTTACTCTGGGAACGATAATGAACATGACGATGGAAAAAAGCGTAAGTCCAATACCCAACCTCATCCAAAAATCAAAATTAAGACCACCCGGTTGCGCATTACCCTTTATCACTGCCAAAATGAGTAATACTGCAGTATCAGTTAAAATAGTGCCGCCTACGGCAACAGCAACTGCCTCGTTTTTTGCTATGCCCAATCGGCTGACTATCGGATACGCAACCAGTGTATGCGTCGCAAACATACTTGCAGTAAGAAAACTGGCATTAAAATCATAAGCCAGCAAATTATAACAAATAGGAAATCCAATCAGTATGGGTACAATGAATGTAAAAAACCCAAACATGATACTTTTATGTTTATTCCTTTTGAAGTCAGCCAGATCTAACTCCAAACCGGCGATAAACATAATATAGAGCAGGCCAATGGTAGAAAAAAGGGTAATCGCATCGGTTTTAGCCAAAAGATTCATCCCATTGGGACCGACAATTACTCCGGAGAGTATCAATCCGATAATGCCCGGAATTCTGATTCTTTTAAACAGAATAGGAGCAATTAATATGATGAACAAAAGTAAAGAGAAGATTAGAACCGGATTTTTAAGTGGTCTGTCAAACTCATGCAGCAGCTGATTTATAATTTCATGCATCGCTTTTGTTTTTTAGTTTAAATTATTCAAAAAAGCAATTAAAATTCCCATCCAATAAGCGATTTCACTTCCTCCGGACTTGGAACTGTTAGCATTTGAGGTATTTTGAGCGGCTGTAGACGTTTAAGGTAAAAAAGGATAGCTGTATCGAGCCAAACAGCGCTGTCTTCATCATAATAACGCAACAGACAATATAACTGATAAAATTCAGTGAGTCTGTTAAATGCTATTTCTGCTGTTGCTTCCATCACTTCCTGTTCTTCACTTGGCAGGAGTTGCAAAAGGGCTTCGAGCGCATGCAATTCAGAGATAATCTTCTGCCAAAGCAGTTCATTTTCAATATCTTTCTCAGACCAGGCACTGTAAAGAATTTCCATTTCGGACAGCATGACGCTCAGACCTTCCGACTTGAGCGTAGCCCGCAGCATATCCAAAACCATAATATTTCCAGCACCTTCCCATATTGGTAACACCATGACATCGCGCATTGTTTTAGGCAACACACCATCTTCTATGTAACCAATGCCTCCCATGAGTTCCATTGATTCACGAACTGCATAAACAGCAGTTCCTGCAGTGGCTTTTTTTACCATGGGAGTGAGCAGACGCAATAGAGCGGCCTCGGTTTTATTGCCATCTTCAGCAGCATCGAGCGCTTCAACAGCACGCCATGTACAATAAAAATTACCAAGATAAAGCGATCCCAATTCCAAAAATTTAGTTCGGATCAGCGCATGATCAAGAGCAGATTTTCCAAAACTGATTCGAAAAGTAAGATACTGATATACTTCGATAATTCCTCTTCTCATGCCGGCAATTGCCGCAATAGAATTATACAATCGGGAAAGATTGATCATATCTGTCATGATCTTGAACCCATCTGTTTCACCACCTACCAGACTGGCTTCCGCATCCCTTAGCAGATATTCTCCACTCGCCATTGAACGCGTACCCAATTTATTTTTCAATCTTACCAAATCCATACTGTTTTTGCTGCCATCAGGCAATTTAGATTCCAGCAGGAAAATACCAAGGCCTTTGGTACCTGATATCTCAGGGTGGGTACGTGCCAAAACAAAGATAATTTCGGCATTTGCATTGCTGCAAAACCACTTCTCACCATTCAGCAGCCAACGGCCTTCTGACTTATAGGTTGCTGTTACCTGATTTGAGCCCACATCGGAACCTCCTGCCTTTTCAGTTAGGAACATTGCTCCTGTGTAAAAATAATCAATATCAGAGCTGTATATACGGGGCAATAATCTTTCTTTGTCGGTTTCCGAACAGTAACGGTCAATTAAAACAGCTACTCCATCAGTCATACAGAGTGGACAATAAAGTCCGCTTTCTGACATGGCGAAGAGGAATCCAGCCGAAAACCCAAGCCGATGACGCTCATCCGAAAATCGGGCTCTGAGTTCAGGTTCCCATTTTACCCGAAACATATCTGATGCTATTGCAATTTCGGTCATTCTTTTGTATGCCGGATGAAAAATAATTTCGTCAACAGTT
>JBIKQC010000111.1:0-10341 GCA_044349855.1 Saprospira sp. | reverse complement strand
AAAAAGGTCTAAAAAAATGTACGAAAATAACTTTTCTTTACACTTGCAATTTTTAATGACAAATATCTTTTTAACCTAAACATTTAGAGTTGCATTTATGACTTGAATGCTGCTTTTGTAAAGATAAAGCACATTACTGTTATTTCATAAGACAAATGAAATAATCATACAGTAAATTTGGTGTTCAAAAGTGAATTAAAAATCACCCAAAAGATGCAGGGACTGAATAAAATATTCAGATAAGCAAAATTCACCATGGGTTGCTGTACGGTTTGTGGAAGAAACAAACAGAAAGAGTAGTTTAGGTGATTTTTTTAGGAGCTAAGGCAAAGATTTACCTGAGGTAGGATCTAACTGAGGATACAATCCTGATGATTTAATTGAGGTATTTATGATAAAAAAGGGTACAATCCCAAAAGTCATGGAAGATGCTCTCATTATCCCCACTATTGTTTTACTGCAGAAGCAAATATGGTAGCAAATGCACGGCTTAAACCGGGTAACACTGCTTCAAGTACCGGTTGTGAAGGGTTTGTAGGGGACAAGTAATTAATTTGGCGGGTAATTCCAAAAACTACTATATTTGCCATCAAAAAAAGATGGACTGCAATATTATAGTTTCAGCTGCTTTTTTGCATTTCAATTCCAGTGTGGTTCGATTAAAAAAATTATAACCATAGTATAGCAAGCTTCGCTTTTATGTTTCAATTCCAATATGGTTCGATTAAAAAAATGGGTCTAATTTCAGCTGCTTTTTTGCATTTCAATTCCAGTGTGGTTCGATTAAAAAAATTATAACTGTAGTACAGCAAGCTTCGCTTTTATGTTTCAATTCCAATATGGTTCGATTAAAAAATGGGTCTAATTTCAGCTGCTTTTTTGCATTTCAATTCCAGTGTGGTTCGATTAAAATTTGGTAAAAGGCTTAATTTCCTTTAAATGTTTGTAATTTCAATTCCAATATGGTTCGATTAGAGGATTAAAAGCTTGTGCCTATCCCAAGTTTATTGTTATTTCAATTCCAATTTGGTTCGATTAAAAAAGAATAGTGTTATTTCGATTATAGTAGTTTTTTCTTTAGAATAAATAAGCTCTAATTTAGTTGAACGAAATAGTTCTCTTTATTTAGATAATATAAACTATTAATGACAGTAATAGGTTTGAGCATAAATGTAGTATACACAAATGCTTCCGTAATGTATTGACTGGGATTTTTAGTAAATCCAATAGGCAATATTTCAAAATATAGGAAATTAGACTCTTCTTGTTCAGAATGTAAAAGATCGAAAAAAGGCTCTTCTCTAACTCCCTGATTACTTTGTTTGTTTTTTAAGAAAAGCGTTTTAATCTTAAAACTCTCAGTTATTTTTCTGTTTGGGTCAAAATCATATTCTTTAAAACTCTCATTTGCATTCCACCAAGCATAAAATTCATTCTTTCCAAAATAAGGTAAAAATTCCGATTTTCCCTCTTTTACGTATTTATAAAGAACAGATTGTAACTTGTTATCCAAATCAAGCAATAGATAACATCGGTAAGCCGGGGCTATAAGTGTTGCTTCCTCAGTCAAATAGGTGGCGCCCTTATTAGCGTATCCTATAGTATTGCTATACTTAATTACAGTTTTTTGAAAATTACCTTTCTCATGTTCTAGTGGTTCAATACCAATTTTGATATCTTTTAATTTTTCGTAATATTCAGGAGTTTTACCTAACTGCTGATAGCCATCCAAGCCGACAATAGCGCCCAAAATACCCAATAACGCCGGTTTGTGCAGCATATTGTATGACAGATTGATGGAGGTGTTCGTATCAGGTTTTCGAAAAAAGCCAAAATTCGATTTCAAATCTATGGATATAAGTTTTTGCATAATATATTTGGTTCTACTGGTTTTTTGATGGGGTTTTCCTTGCCGAAATTCTTCGAAATATAATTCTGATTTAGAACTTGGGTTTACTTCAATTTATCGATAAATCGGCAGGGCTTTTTTATCCCAGATCCGTCATTAGAGTTGTAATGAATACAGGCTTCGCAAAGCGAACCCGAAGGGCTCGAGCAGCAAACCCCGTAAGCAAAGCGAATTTCTAATGACGGATTTTGGGTTTTTTATTTACAGTTCCAACAGAATTGCATTTGAAGGCTTGTTAATTATATTGGTAATACCTTGATTGTAAAATAATTCTACTTTTTCTATTTCTGATTGAATATTAGGCTTTTCCAATAACAAACTAATTTTTGCTAAATCAATTTCTTTATTTTCATTAATTTCAATCAATTCTATAAATGAAGGCAAAACAGCTTTTGAATCTGATTTAAGTTGCACCCAAAGTAATAATTCATTTTCTGTTCCAGCCTTAGCAGAGGAGTCGTAATAACTTACTCCTTTACGAAGCCCTTCTTTAAGTTGCTCAATATCACTTTGTAACAATCCTTTAGAAGAAACTCGTTTTGAATCTTCTTCTATGTTTTTTGGGTTAACTGTAAAATGATGTACATAATGTCCCTCCTGTAACTTTGACTGTGTGCCAAGAGTTGTCATGGTACTTTCGTGGCTCTCTTTATTTGAATTTTTAAATGGAGACATAATTTGCTCCGAAT
This sequence comes from Saprospira sp., assembly GCA_044349855.1. Classification (GTDB taxonomy): domain Bacteria; phylum Bacteroidota; class Bacteroidia; order Chitinophagales; family Saprospiraceae; genus Saprospira. The sequence continues at coordinate 7,743 of JBIKQC010000111.1, read as the reverse complement.
AAATAATATTTTCAGCATATCTGTTCACACCATGGGTGATTTGGCAGGTGCCATGTATAGATATATTTGTTTTTCCTGCGTAGGTGCCTCCGAATAAACGAACATCTACGAAGGACATTAAGTCCCCCAAAACATTGAATCGGACATTTTTTTTATCGTCCAATTTTCCCTTGCCAAAGTGAAATTCATAAGTTTCATCTAAGGTTCTTGGGGACATATCATCAGTTAAGGATTTGAAATAAAAAAGATTCTCATTGAGCGCATTTTTTAAATAATTTCGCACAGAATACTTCAATACCTTATCTGTTGCATAGACAGTTCCGTTGGGCAAAATTCTTGGCTGATGGGAAAAATCTGCATTGTAATTAGAGTTTATGGATTTGATAACAGCACAACCAAAAACACGATTTTTAAATGGATTGCTCATAATTATTCTTGTTTAAATGGTTTGCAATGAATTATTAATTTTTGAAGTAGAGAGACAGTTTTCACTGAATACGCCTGCAAGGATTTCAGGCAGTACTTTCTTCAAATTTTCTTCCGTCTTATACGTCAATACAAAAGCTGCTGCTTTCCCAAATCGTTCTGAAAAATTTTCATGCTTGTGGCGTGCAAAATCGTTCGCTAAAACTTTTTTAAAGTCTTCACATTTAGTCATTTGCAAATAAGGCTCAAGGATTTGATAGTTTGTATCTGTCGTATTACTTTTTTGCGAAAGATAATAAATGATTTGCCCTGCAGCAAATGCAAATTTTTCCAAATAGGTCTCAGTTAAATCTGCTTTGCCTTCTACAAGGTCTTCCATGAATTGTCGATAATTGATTAGGTTACTAGCCATAGTTGTATTGGTTTTTGGGGTAAAATGGGAAAAAAATTTTTCAAATAAGCTAAAAAAAATATTTAGCTTTTCTCGAACTGCAAAAGGATTGTTTTGTTTTATATTGTCATGTATTCCATTGAAAACCATTTCTTTGAAAATCTCTTGAGTGATGGATTGTCTTTGAGATTTATAGACATAATCATAAACCGATTTCCGGTATTTAGAATATGACAGAAATGTGTAATCATAAAATCTGTTAGGAGATAATTTTCTGTCTTTAAAATCTTCTGAATCTAATTCTGTGAAATAATCTAAATGTTTATATTTATTACCTATTAGAACTTTAAATACTTTTGATTCTAATTCAAATACATTTGATAGTTCAGTACTTGGTTTTAATTCTTTGTTCTCTTTAACTTTAAAAAAATTTTCTATTTTCCAGTTTTTTCCAAAATCATCTCTTAATTCAAGGTCGAATTTTGTAACAAAATCAAAATCTAAGAGCATTTCTTTAGCACGGGTCCAATTAAGCAGATAATAGTCTTTCAAATCATCTTTGTGAGTTTGCCATAATCTTTCAATAATTTCATTGTAACCAAAAGAAAAATCACTTTTTTTATACATATTCATCATCTCTTCCTGTATACCATCTTGAGATATAAATATAGGTAAAGGATTTGGCAGTAATCTTTTTGGTGAAACTGATAGGATTTTTTTAAATTCTTGTAGCGCATTTGTATTTTTCCCTGAAATATAAAGGCTAGTTTCAAAAGTGGCTGTATTATGAATTGTAAAGGGCTTTTTCTGATTATATGTTGTCAGAAAATCATTTTCTTTTAACTTATTTGGCGGATATTCTTTTGAATAATACTTATTGTATGCTTTTGCCCATTGTTCTATTGGTATACAATTAAAATAAACACGGACATAATCTTTTTCTTTTAATTCTTTTAAGATTGATACGTTTTCAATAATTTCCTCACCCTTTTTTTTGGAAATATTCTTTTTCATCGTCAGTTCGGGTAAAATATCAAAGAAATGATTACTTAAAAATAGCTCAAAAATTTTGAGTAAATCATTTGATTTGTCAAACTCACTCAAACAAAGTTTTTTTGCATTTACAAAATAATCCTGAATTCGTGTTTTTATTTCCTGAATTTTGTAATGTTTTATAAGCGTATCTAAGTCTTTATCAGTTAGGCCCGATTCAATTTTTGCATTTAGTTCTTTTATTATTTCATCCTTTTTGTTGCCTAAACTAAAATTAAAAGCTAAAGAAAATGGTGATGATGAGTGAATTTTCTGTTTATTATCAAATTTTTGTTGCTGATTCATTGAAATGTACGTACTGTTTTTCTCAAATGCTGCTATCATCTCAAAATCTGACCCCAATTCTGCTTCTCCATCATAGTAAAGATAGTTTTCTATAAATGCTGAATTTTCATTGTTTAAGTTGATTAGTATATGCAACCCCCTGCTGGGCTTAAAAGCCAAGGCCTTAAAATCCTCATCCAAGTTATTCATGAACTCAATAATCGCTTTTATCATAATCAATATATTTATGCATTTTAAGTATAATAAGTGCTGCAAAATTGTAGACGCACATGGATATATGATCACCCTACCCCCCATTTTTCTTTCATCTTTTTTATTTCCTTCCTAAGATGTACGTAAAGGCTTTCAGGTTCAACAATTTCAACTAAATGATGATGGCAGCAGAGAATAAAATTGCTAAGACCATAAAATTTTGAATTGACTTTACATTTAAAATTATAAAGATCTTTTTCCGCATCCTGCTCAATATATACTTCAGTCAGAGGGAAGCGTTCTATCAGTTCATTATACGCGCTAACCCTCATTCTCAGATGTACAAAAACCTGATTGTTGTCTACAATCCGGAAGGGATCTGTAGCAATCACCTGATGATGGCCTTCATACTGCCAACTTTCATCCGTTAATTGAATTTGCAGAATTCTGGAAATCTTGAAATGACGTAATTCTTTCTTTCCCAAATCAAAAGCATGCAAAATATCTTCAGAAGGATTATAATGGAAGGCCTCAACCTTTCTGTCTTTAACGATATTACTGTTGGTTGAACGGTATTCTTTAAGAATCAGCACCCTTTTTTCTTTTTTCGACTGTTCCAATAGGTCTAATTTTACAAGATAAGGTTTGCGCAGATAGGTATAACCCAAGCGTCGAAAATCATAAAGCGAGGCCAATTTTTTCTTCAGCTGATCTGCTTTTTTGGTCTGATTTTTACCCAAAAGATCGATTGCCTGATCTAAAATGAGCTGATCTTCTTCAGAAAAATGCAAGAGGTCTTTCAACTGTTTCATCGGCTTTTCTTCCTTAAAAGCATAACGATATTTTTCATCGTATTCTAGCACAAAACCTGTAGCATTATAAGTGTTAAAGTCAGATTTAATGACAGATTCATCAACACCGTAAATGACGGCTAATTGCTTTTTTGTGTAACGGTATGGCTGTTCCAAAATAGCCATCATCACTTTTAAAAGCCTCATTTTTGTACCGTACTCTCCAGCCATTTTATGATATAAGTTTTACAGAACCGAACCCCATTGCATTTTCATGACCAAAACCTGATAGGTAGCCTAGTTTTATCAGTTCAGGAGCTGCATCAATTTCAAAATCAAAAAGAAATCCTTTTACCTTGGTTTCAGCAGGGCAATTCGCTTTTAACTTTATTAATCTGGACTTAACTGCTTCCTTGTCTGATAAAAGTTTGAAACTTATCGGAATATTATCTGCACCTGCCGATGGTTCAATTAATTCATGCTCTGTAGCAGCAACATATTTCTGAATTAGGTTTTGTATAAAATAGGACTCAAATTCAGCATCATTAGGCGATAAATATCTGTGCTGCAATTTTTTGCCAAAAATAACTGGAGCGCTGACTACCATAGGAGAACTGCAACTTAATTTGACAGTTTTTTGTTCAAGTATGGCTTGAGGCAGCAGTTCTACCGATTTTACAAAAAGATCTACTTGGGTTTGCCGGTCTCCCAATCTCATTTGCTGTTTTTCAAAAAGCCCAATGATAAGATTTTGAGATGCATTGTCCATTAAGAAACTAATCTCAAAACTAATTTCTTTGGCATTGATTTTCATCTTATCTCCATGAATAGAAAATCCTTTTGGGGGAAAACAAAGTTGTGAGAAAGAGAAAAATTTATATTTTTTACCTGCAGAAGCAAAACCTTTTTGATGCAGAAAATCAGTAAAATCTGAATTTCCTATAGCCATCAGGCTGTATATCCAACTGCTCAACTCATATTGATAGGAGAGCGGAAGCATTTGTCCCGGTTTTGTAACCTGAAAGGTTATTTTAAATTTCATATTTATATATTATAAGTATATTGTGCAAATATAGTATTATATTTTATATATACCAATCATTTATAATATTTATCTATATATATTTTAAATTATAGCCTTTATCGATTTCACTTAACGAAGATCTTTATCTATGAACTCATTTAACATGACCCGGATCATTTGGTATACTGAGTTTTATCAATATACTTATCTTGTCAAGGCTCTGTGATTAGATATTATTTATTAGTTTATAGCAGTTTACAGAGATATTGATGAAGCGCTATTGAAATAAGCGTTGAACCTTTAATATTCATTTCAGCTAAAATTAAATTGCCATAAAATCTACTATTATAAATTTTAAATTAGCAATGAAGCAAGGATATCCTTAACAAAACCTAATTTTGCAATAAGATGATAAAAAATTTGAAAAATTATTTTCCAAATGAACAGTAACCCGCCATATAACTTCGAAGAGGGAGCCCTTTTTCTGGTCGATAAACCTTTACATTGGACATCTTTCGATGTGGTCAATAAATTGCGTTTTGCGCTAAGGAAAGCAACCGGCAACAAAAAAATAAAAGTTGGACATGCAGGAACCTTAGATCCATTGGCCACTGGACTTTTGCTTATTTGCAGCGGTAAATACACCAAACAGATAGACAGCCTGCAGGCGATGGAAAAAGAATATACCGGAACCATCAAATTAGGCGCTACCACAGCATCCTACGATGCAGAATCGGAAGAAGATGCCCACTTTTCTTATGAACACCTGACTTCAGCAGATTTGGAAACAGCGGCAAATTTTTTTGTCGGGGCTATTGAGCAATTTCCGCCCATGTTTTCTGCCATCAAAGTGGATGGAAAGCCGCTCTATCTCGCTGCCCGAAAAGGTGAAAGCATTGAGCTGAAAGCCCGACCAATAAATATTATGGCCTTTGATCTCACAAAAATTGAACTGCCATTTGTCGATTTCCGGGTTGCCTGCAGCAAAGGAACCTATATTCGTTCTCTAGCCTATGATTTTGGTAAAAAACTGAACAACGGAGGCTATCTCAGTGCTCTGCGCCGCACAAAAATCGGTCTATTTTCTGTGGATAATGCCTGGAAGTTGGAGGAGCTGATTGCTCATGTAGAAGGGATCTGATGATGTGGTCATATTATAAGGAGCCAATCCCTTCGAATTTTAGGAATGTTCTTTATGCTTTTATCCCTTGAGTTTACTTTCAAAACTTTTTAAAAATAGGCTTTCTTCTGCTCTTTTGCACAAATCTTATTTTGCTTTTCGGTTAAAATTGAATATGCTAAATCTCAAATCTTCTAATCTAATTACATGAACACAAAAGCATTTGGCACCACTGCTGCCGAAAATCCCTTGGAAAGATTAGACATCCAACGCAGAGCTGTACTCGACAAGGATGTCGAAATTGAAATCCTATTCTGCGGCATCTGCCATTCCGACCTGCACTCAGCCAAAAACGAATGGTTTGGTACCACTTATCCAATCGTACCCGGACATGAAATCGTCGGAAAGATATCAAAAATAGGCGCCAATGTCACGAGGTTTAAAGTCGGAGACCTCGTAGGAGTTGGCTGCATGGTCGATTCCTGCAGAACTTGCGATCATTGTCACGATGATTTGGAGCAGTACTGCGAAAATGGTAATACCATGACGTTTAATTCTCCCGATAAGCACTTGGGAGGTCAAACTTATGGCGGATATTCTGAACGCATCGTAGTTGACGAACATTTTGTACTTCAGATTCCTGAAAATCTTGATCTGGCCGCTACTGCACCCCTGCTTTGCGCCGGAATTACCACCTATTCTCCCCTCCGGCACTGGAAGGTCGGCCCCGGACAAAAAGTAGGTGTAGTAGGCATTGGCGGTTTGGGACACATGGCCGTTAAAATTGCCAAAGCTATGGGTGCTGAAGTGTTGGTACTAACCACTTCAGTCGCAAAAACAGAAGATGCAAAACGACTGGGTGCTGATGAGGTCGTACTTTCTACAAATACAGAACAGATGAAAAAACATGCAGGAAGTCTGCATTTTATTCTTGACGCCGTCTCAGCACCACACGACATAAATTCTTATCTCAACCTGTTGAAAGTAGACGGAACCCTTGTATTGGTCGGCGCTCCGATGGAACCTTTACCAATCGTATCCTTCAACCTCATTATGGGCAGAAAAAGCTTTGCCGGTTCACTGATCGGAGGCATTGCCGAAACACAGGAAATGCTCGATTTCTGCGGCAAGCATAATATTACAGCCGATATTGAACTTATCACGGTCGACCGGATAAATGATGCCTACGAACGCCTCTTAAAAGGAGATGTCCGCTACCGCTTTGTCATCGATATAGCTTCTTTGAAGAAATAATTTTTTATTTTAAGTCCTGCGCCCCGATGCTGCGCACCGGGGTCGCCTGACCTGATTTTCTTTATTTTTCAATAGCAGGTTTTTGTGTTTAACGCGCTATTTAACATCTGAATATCAAAGATGCAATTAAGCTTCAAAAAAGACCCTTGGCACTCTTCCGCTGATATGTGTCAGAATTTCGTAAGGAATTGTTCCGACCGCCTTTGCCAACAGTTCAATTGGCAGGTCAGGACCAAAAATGATGACTTCGTCAGCTTCCTGTGCGTCAGTACCGCTCACGTCGGCAAAGCACATATCCATACAGATATTGCCAACTAAGGGACAGATTTTTCCATTTATAAGTACCTGCCCGATATGATTCCCACAGGCACGCATGAGCCCGTCGGCATAACCGATGGCCAGTGTAGCTATTTTTCGGTCATGATTTGCATGGCTATGACGGCCATAGCCCACAGCAGAACCTGCTACAACCTTCCTTACCTGAGAAATGACTGTACGCAAAGTAGCTACAGCCTGCAGTTCGCGATTGTAAAAGCCATTGGGATCGATACCATGCAGACCTATACCAAGTCGTACCATGTCAGTCTGATGTTGCGGAAAGCGCGTAATACCTGCTGAATTAAGGATATGTTTGTTCAGTTTTCGATGCAGCCTTTCTTCCAATTTAGTGGAAAATAGCTCGAAAATTCGGATTTGTTCTTCAGTAAATTCATTTTGTTCTTCTTCGTCGGCTGCTGCCAAATGAGAAAAGACTGCTACCGGTAATAGTAAATTGCTGTTTTCCGTTAAAATCACTGCAACTTTTTCTGCATCTTCGGGTGCAAAACCCAGTCGATGCATGCCACTGTCCAATTCGATATGAATTGGTAAGGGTAAAAGGTTATCCGGAAGCTGAGACAGCCGTTCTATCAGTTGGGAAAGTATCCCAAAACCGTAAACAGAAGGTTCCAATTTATATTTAACCAATTGTTCAAATGATTCAGGTGCCGCATTCATCACCATAATTGGCGCTGTAATTCCTTTTTTGCGAAGCTCAACAGCTTCATCGGTATAGGCCACGCCCAAATAATCAACCTTATGATATTGAAGCAGGCGGGCCACTTCATAGCTGCTGCTGCCATAGGCAAATGCCTTTACCATCACCATGATTTTGGTTCCGGGATTCAGGTGTTTGCGGTAAACATTGAAATTGTGCAAAAGTGCATTC
>JBIKQC010000110.1:0-10344 GCA_044349855.1 Saprospira sp. | reverse complement strand
ATACAGGGTGACGAAAAAGTAGCTAAGATCAATGTCTTCCGAGTATATGACCGTTGGGGCGAATTGGTATTTGAAGGTACTGACCTTCTGCCTAATGATCCAACTACAGGTTGGGACGGCAGCTTCAAAGGCGTAGCAATGAACTCAGGTGTTTATGCCTGGTATGCTGAAGTAGAATATATTGACGGATTTAAAGAAATGATTCGGGGTAGTTTGACTTTGTTGAGATAAAAAGAATGAAAGGATAAAAATGATATTTAAGTTAGATTTTATGATCTTTTATCATATATTTTTAGAGAAATCCTTTTTTTGTAAAGTATTTGATAAAAAATCAATGATTTTATTAACTTTTTGAACAAAAAGTTTGCATTCGTCACACATTTATCCCATTTTTAACGTTATATTTTGAGTAATTAGATTTAAGGAATTTTACTTTTCAAGGCAATTCATTTAACCATAAATAACAATCAAATGAAGCTGTTTTCCAAACAATTATTTTTCGGTGCCTTTATAGGAGCTCTATTAGTAGGGAGTCAGCAAGTAGGGGCACAGGATCAGCGATATTCGCAGTATTATGCATCACCGGCGCGGATGAATCCGGCTTTGGCTGGTGTTTTTGATGGGGCTTTCCGTTTGGGGTTGAACTATAGAACTCAGTGGGGGTCAAACATGAATAAGGCCTACAACTCGGCCTCTTTTACCGCTGATGGCAGATCAGGTGTTTTTACTGATGATTATATAGGCTACGGATTTAATGCCATGTATGATAGAGCAGGAATGGGCGGTTATGGAATTACCGAATTAGGTTTTGATGTTAACTATCAGAAGAAACTATATCAGGGACGTGGATTTGCAGGAAAAGAATATAAGCAGTTTCTGATTGCTGGAACACATGTCGGTATAGGACAGCGCACTGTGAATTGGGATAAATTGACGTATTCAGAACAATATGATACTGATGCCTCCGGTTATTATAATCAGAACATTAGTAGCGGCGAAAATCCGGAAACAGTTCGCAACAGTCGTATCTATCCTGAGTTTCATGCCGGATTACTTTGGTGGGGAACTTTTGGTAAACGTCGCAGTGCTTTTGCAGGTGGAAGTCTTTATCACCTAAATCGTCCTGACATCTCATTATTTTGGAGACCTCCGGTAGATACTTCAGGTAATAGCTTTGGAACTCCGATAGAAAAATTACCGATGCGTTTTACCATTCATGGTGGTGGAGAAATTCAGGTAGGTGGTCGTAGTAGTGCGATAAGCTTGCTTCCTGGTGCAGTATTTATGTTTCAGGGACCTTCTACAGAGTTGAATTTTGGACTCAGTGTGAAATATCAGGCTCCTAAATATGATGACTTCGGATTGAAATTTGGTGTTTGGACGCGCATAGCCAATCAGTTTGTGAGTATCAATGATGCTACAATGGGTATGGATGCAGTAGTTGTTCACGTCGGACTTGACTTTAATCAATTCCAATTCGGTTTCAGTTATGATGCTACTCTTTCCAAACTGATGGCCATTAACAATACAAGAGGAAGTTTTGAATTTTCACTCTTCTATATTTTTGAAGGTGATACTAAACGCCAAATGGGTTGTCCATCATTCAACTAAATAATAATATAGTAAAAAATATTTTAAGAGCCTGATACATAATTGTGTCAGGCTTTTATTATTAATTATAACTTGATTACCTTCGCAAATTAATATTTAAATTATTCATGATAACAATAAGAAGCGGTGAAAAAAAAGATATTCCGGCAGTATTGAGTCTGATTAAGGAATTGGCTTTATATGAAAATGCAGCCGGGGAAGTCCTTGCAACTATTGATTCAATGGAGGAAGATGGATTTGGTAACAGAAAATATTTTGAATTTTTTGTAGCCGAAGAAGCTGAAGAAATTTTAGGAATTGCAGTATATTTCCACAGTTATTCAACTTGGAAAGGAAGAGCACTGTATCTCGACGATTTAGTGGTTCGTGAAAATCAGCGGAGAAGAGGAATTGGTAAATTATTATTTGATGCCCTGGTGAAAAAAGCCAAAGAAATCGGAGCTCAAAGATTGAGTTGGCAGGTTTTGGAGTGGAATGAACCGGCAATCGAATTTTATAAAAAAATCAATACGGATTTTGACCCCGAATGGATCAATTGTAAGTTGAATGCTGAACAAATAATCAATTATAAATATTTGATTATTATGTAATTATATAGTTAAAATATAAATTTAAATAAAATTTACTTCAGTTTTTAATCGATATGCGTAAAATTTATTTGTTTTTTTTTCTGATATGTTTGGGAAGTGTTGATGCACAAATTTTAAATGCTGACGGATTTGGGAGACCTGTCGACTCAACACATTTTATAAGCGGTACAGTAGATTTTGGGATGACCTTGAATAAGCAAAGTAATCTAATTCTCTCATTTGATGGACGAGCAGATGTTTCTTATTGGCATTTGAACAATGTTCTTATCTCAACAAATAATTATCAGCTTTTCCGAACAGGTAGTTTAAATCTTGTAAATGGAGGTTTTTCACATTTAAGATTTAGGATGAGGCAAAACAAAATATTACAGCCGGAATTTTTTGCTCAATATCAGTTAGATAATATTAGGGGCATGAAAGAGCGTTTACTTGCCGGTTCTAATCTTAGATTTAGAATAAAGGAAGGTGTTAACACTTCTCTCTTTTTTGGAATTGGTGCTATGTATGAGTATGAAAAATGGGATTACAGCGGTATAAGGCCAGATGCTACACCTAGAACTGATACTGTAAGAAATCAATTTATTAAAATGAATACTTATTTGAGTTATCGTCAGAAAATCAATGATTTTGCAAATTTTAATGTCATTTTCTATTTTCAGACTAGACCTGACAGTTATTTCAAAGTACCCAGGATTTCATCAGATGCAAGACTTTCCTTCAAAATCAACAAGTTTATATCTTATGCAGTAAGTTATAATATATTCTTTGATGCTGCACCGCCTGTCCCAATTTTTAAATGGTATTATTCAGTTGTCAACAGATTGATTTTTACTTTTTAAGCAAGGCACAGAGTATACCTGTGGCAACAGCTGCGTTTAAGGATTCAGCATGCCCAAATCGTGGAATGCTAATTGGAATATGAGGCAATTGCAATAAATTATCGGAGATCCCCTTACCCTCATTCCCGATCAGCAAAAATGCTTCATCGGGAAATTTTGTTGAAAATACATTTTCTCCGTTCAATAGGGCTGCATAACAGGGAATTTCAGAATAGGAGGCCAAAAATTCAGATAAGTTCAGGTAGGATAAATTAACTCTAAGAAAACTGCCCATTGTAGCTTGAAGTACTTTGGAATTGTATAATTCTACTGTTTCTTTAGAACAGTAAATGTTTTCAATACCGAACCAATCTGCAATACGGATAATAGTACCCAAATTACCGGGATCTTGAATGGAATCAAGTATAAGATTTTTTTTTCCTTTTGGAGATTGCAGAACAGGTAGAACTGTCTCAAGGACAAACAAAACCCTATTTGGCGTCTTTAATGCTGAAATACGTTCAAGGTCAGACTCATTACAGCTAAATATTTCGTACTTTTGAGGATTGAGTTTGGCATTGTTTTCGACTATCCAATCCTGTAAAGCAAAGATACTTTTTATGTTATAACGTTTCTGTGAAAGGATTTCTACTGCAATTTTTTCGCCCTCTACTATGAATAAGCCTTCTTCTTCTCTGTTTTTTTTGAGATGAAGTGAGCTGATAAATTTGATTTGATTTTTTGAAACTGCCATTTTTTAAGGAATTTGTTGTAAAATTACAATGAATTACGATTTTCTGCTTCAGTGTTAAATAAAATATCCCCCGGATGCGATTTTTTATAGTCATATTCTCCTTTTTTCTATTCTTAAACCTGTTTACAGCCTGTCAAAGCTCTAAGCAGTACATAAAAGCGCATTCAAATTCAGAAGCTAAAAGAAAAAAAGTTTATGATGATCATCTTCTGGTGAAGAACAGTATCCTGAATCCAAAAAAGAAAAAACTAAAAAAAAATGAGCCAATTCTTTGTGAAGATTCTGTAAATATTCAACTCCAGGAATATCATTTGGAGTCAGATCTTGCGAGTCACCTTTATAATGAACTCTTTGGAATGTTGCGGCAGAAACCGAATAGAGTGCTGTTATACGGAAGACCATTTCTTTGGATTTACAATATTTCTGATACCTGCAGAGTCAAATATCGCTACGAAAAAAACTATACCTGGGAAAAAAGGGATGGAGAATGGATACATGGTGCAATAAGGCCTGATACAATCAACATCAAAAAACGAATTGGTGACAGTACTATCCTGAAAAAAGGGAAGTTCCGCAAATTTATCATGACCAAGATTGGTGAACCTCCAGTACTGTTTGATATTACCAAGACCAGATTGACAGCCCGTTCCATGCAGAATCACCTGATTCAGAAAGGATTTCTTGATGCTAAGGTAGGCTACAAGATCAATTTCAAAAAACACAAAGCAATGGTGGAATATTATTATACCACCGGAAAACCTGTACTGATTGATACCGTAATATTTGAGTCGGAAGATCTCGCCATGAAAAAAATTATGGAAGAACTTAAAAGTGGAACTGAACTCAAGAAGGGTATGCCGATGGATAAAACAGCATTCCTGAAAGAAAGAACCAGATTGACTTCAGAAATCAGAAATAGAGGCTATTATAACTTTAATTGGAATTATATAACCTATATTGCCGATACTGCCAACTCACCCAAAATTGCTGCAGCAGAAAATTCTAATATCATTGATAATCTATTCTCCTCTAAACTGGGTGAACAGGGAGAGTCAAGGGTACAGATTTATGTCAATATCATTTCGCCTAGTGATACTGTTGAATCCCATACAAAATATACCCTAAAAGATGTTTTTGTCGTATTGGATGAGCCTAAAGTTGAAATCCATAAAATTAAGCGTAAATTTTTAATGGACACCACTTATGTAGTCTTGAGACCCCCAAGAAAAAAGTTGGAAATTTCCCACATGTACAAGTCTTCAGTCACAGAATTGGACTCAACCGTTTATTTGAAATTACAGGCGAATGAAGGCAGAAATATCATTGAAGAATTGAGTAAGGAAAAATCTAGATCGCTTGCAGTCGTTGCCGGAGCCAAATTCCCATACTGGATAAGTATGCGGAAAATCAAAAACGGCAGGAATAATGAGGTCGGTTTGCTCGAGGAAAATGATAAAAATAAAATTACTTTTATTTATACCAGGAACAACAGCAAATCCTTTTTTAAATCGAAGATTCACACAAATTTTAATGTTAAAAATCCCAATGATAGTAGTTTTTACAATATAATACTAACTCCTTATAAAAGAAGATTTGTGCGTAGCAGTTACAAGAACTTTTCGAATATTGAAGAAAATGACATTCCAATACATATAATGCTTCGTAAGCCTGCAAAATCAGCTGAAACAGATTCAATAAAAAAGGTTAAAGAAGAATTAAAACTGAAAAAAGATAATTTTATTATAAGAGATCAGGTTATCAGTCAATTTGTTCAGATAAGTTCTGGTAGTACCTATAATTACGATGCGGGTAGAGAAACAGTAAACAGGATTTCTGATTTGGAGATATTTAGATTTCCTAGGGTAGAGTACGTCCCCTCAAAATCGGGGAATACAGATGAACTTGATGCTTATGTTTTTATGCAAAAATCAAAAAAACAACTTTTTGGAGCAGATACCGATTTTAATACAACAAATGCCAACTTAGGTTGGGCACTTAATCTAAATTATAAAAACAGAAATGTATTCAAAGGGGCTGAAATTTTTCTTTTTAATATTGAAGGCGGTATAAATTTTGACCCTACACCTGAAAATGTAAGCAGTACCAAAGGTATTATACAATGGATTGATTTTCTTGATGTAAACAGTAGTCTAAGTTTGTTCTTTCCTAAGATTATCGGATTTAGGAATTGGTCTCTGAGTGTTGAAAAACCAAAATCTACGGCCTCGGTTTCCTATCATTATTTACAACAATCTACAGATTTTAGGGTCAGCTCTTTTGATGCCAGTTTTGGGTATGATTGGTCCCTGAAAAATAAAAAGCATGCCTTTATTTGGAATCCTTTTATATTAAATTTCACTTTGGAACCTGTATTGGACAGTGAATTTGAAAACAGGTTAAAGCAAAGTAATTATGCGCTTTGGGCAAGCTTGAAAGAAAGGTATTTTTTACCGGGCTCCAATTTTAGTTACCTCTTTAAACCAAAATTGCCCGATAAACATCAGTTTCAGATGCGCTCATTCTTTGAAATGACCGGGAATACCGCTTTTTTAATTGATTTGGTCAGCAGTAAAGATATAGAAATTTTTAAAACTGCTTATTCCCAATATGTAAAGGCCGATTTTGACATAAGATACACCTATAAAATTTCTAAAAAACACTTGCTCGCTACCCGTGTGATGGCAGGTGCAGCTGTACCGGTGGGTAGTACGGTGAGAGTGCCATATTCCCGACAATTTTTTGTGGGAGGGCCAAGCAGTATGAGGGGTTGGAATATGCGTGAACTGGGTCCTGGTAAAATGCGTGCTCAGGACGGAGCGCTGTTTCAGTTAGGAGATATTAGATTGGAAATGAATGCTGAATATAGATTTATGCTCAATTCCTGGATTGGATCCTGCTTTTTTATCGATGCCGGTAATGTATGGTTCGCAAAATCCTATGAAAATCAGAATACTACAGTACCTTTTAATTTGTCTGAAAACGGTGTTTTTAATATCAATTTTTTAGAGGAATTAGGTGTTGACGTAGGTACAGGTCTTCGTTTGGATATGAGTTTTTTTGTACTCCGTGTTGATTTTGCAGTACCTATTAGAAATCCGGCAGGTTTTAAAAGAATTGACAATAACGGATTTGTTCATTATACCAATGCCTCCGGTTTTCCTATTTATTGGAAGTTTGACTGGAGAAGTACCAATTTCCTTCTTGCGGTAGGTTATCCATTCTAAATATAATTTAAAAATATGAAAGTATATTGCATTGTAGCCTGCAGTAAAAATCGGGCAATAGGTCGTGACAATCAGATTCCATGGTATTTACCGGCTGATTTGAAATACTTTAAGAAAATTACTTCAGGTCATCATATCATCATGGGACGTAAAACCTATGAGTCGATCGGTAGACCTTTGCCAAAGCGTACCAATATTGTTATCAGCAGAAATCCTAATTTCAGAGCCGAAGGAATTTTAGTTTTTTCCAATTTTTTGGACGCTGTTGACTTTGCTCAAAAAGATGGTTGCAAAGAGGTATTTATTATTGGCGGTGGAGAGATTTACAGACAGTCTTTGGCCGTATGCAGCCGAATTTACTATACTGAAGTAGATACCATTATAGATGATGCAACAGTATTTTTTCCTGAAATGCCGGAGAACGAATGGGAATTGATAAGTGAGGAAAAGCACATAAAAGATGAGCTTAATACTTATGATTATATTTTTAAGATTTACGAAAGACTTACTCCTGTGACAGTTTTATAGCACAATTTTTAAAATTATGTCTAAAACAAAAATAATAGAACAACCATTAAGTCACAGAATATTGCTTTTGGTTGATGTTCTCATGATAGGCCTTGTTATAATTGACCTCGTGCTCATCGCCTTCGACAGTCTTTTTGCTGTAAAAATTATCAAAGAACAATTTTTTGCCAAACTGGCACCTGATTTTACCTACTGGTACGGCAACGTAATTCATCAAAATTTCCTGCTCTATGTGTCCTCGGTATTTATTACCATATTCATTGTGGAATTGAGTATAAGATGGATCTTGGCTATTTTTCACCGGACTTACGATAAATGGTTTTTTTATCCGATCTACCATTGGTACGATGTATTGGGTTGTATTCCAACGAGTTCGTTTCGTATTTTAAGATTTATCCGAATCTTTGTCTTATTGTACAGGCTGCACCGTTGGAAAGTGATCAACCTAAATGATTATGTGTTGTACAGACAAATGATACACTACTATAATATTGTAGTAGAAGAGGTATCGGATAGGGTAGCGGTAAACCTGCTTGAAGAGGTAAAATCGGAAATAAAAAGAGGGGAACCTATTGGTTCTGCTATTATAACTGATGTTATTAAACCTTATCAGACCAAAATTGTTGAATGGACAAGTATTCATGTACAAACAGGACTTCGTCGTCATTACAGCGAACATAGAGAGGGAATTCAGCGTTACCTTAAACAAATTATAAAAGAGACGGTTGAAACCAACAAAGAAATGAGCGGATTGGAACGGATTCCCTTGTTGGGTAACATAATTACTGACAGTATAAATAAAGCTGTCTGCGATATTACTTTTGGTGTAATTGACCGAATCAGCTCTGAACTTGCTTCTGCAGACAGAACCATTGTTATTGAAACCATAGTCAAAGCCATCACCGATATTGTTTTTTCAGCCAATCAGATGACGAGCAAAGAACAGCAACAATTATTTAATGGCCTCATTTCAGATTCTGTTGATCTTATTATTGAAAGGGTAAAAGAGAAAAAATGGAAATTGGCAGAGGAGCAGGAAAAAGAAGATTCAAACGACGTTTTTTATTAACTTAGGTATCGTAAATAGTTGAAAATCCAAAAAAAAGCTTTTTTCGCTTTATTATTTAATGCCAATCGGCTATATTTGACCGGTCATTCAGTAACAGACAGACAATCTTTAATTTTAATGTTTTTTATAGGTTTTATAGTTTCCATATCAGATAAATAATTTCCTAATTTTTAGAAAGTTTTAATCCGTACAACATTATGAAAATATTAGTGTGTATCAGCCAAACACCGGATACCACCGCCAAAATCAAGTTCAACGCAGAACAGACTCAGTTGGATGCGAACGGTGTGCAGTTCATTATGAACCCATACGACGAATGGTATGCTTTGGTCCGTGCAATTGAGCTAAAAGAGCAATTGGGCGGCGAAGTAACAGTTATTCACGTAGGTACTGTTGCCAATGATCCTACTATCCGAAAAGCTTTGGCAATCGGTGCTGACAATGCAGTCCGTGTCGATTCTGAAGCCAGCAGTTCACTTTTTACAGCTAAACAGATTGCTGCTTATGCCAAAGGTGAAAACTTCGATATAGTTTTCTTCGGTAAAGAAACGATCGATTATAACGGTTCTGAGGTACCTGCAATGGTTTCTGAACTGCTCGATCTTCCTTATATCTCTTATGGAACTGAAATGACTGTAGCCGGTAATATTGCAACAATCTCCCGCGACATTGAAGGCGGAAAAGAAACGGTTGAAGTGGCTACGCCATTTGTCATCAGTGCGGCAAAAGGTATGGCAGAACAGCGTATTCCCAACATGAAAGGGATTATGATGTCAAAAACCAAACCGATCAAAGTTGTTCCTGCAACTGCAAACAGCAATACTTCAAATATTGTAAAATATGAATATCCTGCCGAGAAAAAAGGATGTAAAATGATTTCTGCCGATAACATCGACGAACTCGTAAGCCTTCTTCACAATGAGGCAAAGGTTATCTAAATGCTATCAGGTTCATTTTTTCAATTTAACTTTACTAAACTTATAAATATATGTCAGTATTAGTTTTCGCCGAAAGCTTGACAGGCAACATCAAAAAAGTAGCTCAGGAAGCAGTTGCTTACGGATATCAGGCTGCTAAAGCCATGGGTACCGAATGTTTTGCCCTCACGATCGGTAATGCCGAAGGTGCAGCCGAACTCGGTAAAATCGGTGCTACAAAAGTTTACAATGTAGCCGCATCTAACGAATTTGATGCTCAGGTTTATGCATCAATCATCGCACAGGCTGCCGATCAGCTGGGTGCCAGCCTGATTGTTTTTGCACACTCATCATCCGGAAAATCATTGGCAGGTCGTCTTGCTGCACGTTTTGACGGCGGATTGGCCTCTGCGGTTATTTCTCTTCCTACTGTTACAGGTTCAAATATTGTTGTCCGTAAAAGTGTATTCTCCGGAAAAGCATTTGCCAACTATGAATTGAGTGGTGCCAAAAATGTTGTAACAATCGCTGCCAATACATTCCGTCCGGAAGCTGTTGCTGCAGATGCTATAGTTGAAACATTGTCAATCAGCGCAAATGCAGGCCGCGTCAAAGTAAAATCGGTTAACACTGTTACCGGTGTTGTTCCGCTTCCTGAAGCAGATATGGTTGTTTCAGCAGGCCGTGGTATGAAAGGTCCTGAAAATTGGGGAATAGTTGAAGAACTAGCCACTGTTTTAGGCGCAACTACAGCATGTTCACGTCCGGTTGCCGATGTTCACTGGCGCCCTCACCACGAACACGTGGGTCAGACCGGTGTAGCTATTCGCCCG
>JBIKQC010000559.1:0-2946 GCA_044349855.1 Saprospira sp. | reverse complement strand
ATTCTTGCCATTATTTTGATTTTAGTTAATCATGCGAATCAAGTGTTAAAAAAGATTTTTTTTTACATCAACGGTTTATAAATATTTGCCATAATAATTTGGCAATATGGTATTTATACAAACATTGTGCAGTTTTAACAGGTCACCCCTACGGGCTTAAAAATTTTGTTTACAACTTAATACTAAGATCAGGTCGCCCCACTGGAGCGAAAAATGGCTCCGTAGGAGTCAAATGCTCTTAGCTGTAATTGAATAAGATGAAAAAAAAAGCCCCGTAGGGGTGACCTGTTTGATTGTTTAACAAGGTTTTGTAAATTTATTAGTTTTATAAAGTCCAACCCTTGATTCACATTAATCGGTTAATAATCTATCCTCAATTTCTTCCGAAGAGAGATAATGCTCCGGAATTGACTTGGATGACTTTGCACCAAGTTCCTTCAGGCGTTCCGCTCTTACAATAAGGTTGCCTTTGCCTGTGGACAATCTGTTCATTACAGACTGATAAGCAGACTGTGCCGATTGCATTCTCTGTCCCACCAGTTCCAATTCTTCAATCCAAAGTACAAATTTGTCATAAAGAATACCTCCCTGTTGAGCTATTTGCAGCGAATTTTTATTTTGCTGTTCCTGTCTCCAGAGATTAGATACTGTTCTGAGTGTTGCTAACAAAGTGGAGGGGCTAACCGGCAAAATATTTTTTTCAAGTGCTTCGTAAAAGAATTCATGTTCGAATTGCAGTGCCAGCGAAAAAGCGGGTTCTATAGGAATAAACATGAGTACATAATCCAAAGAATTGACCCCGAGCAATTGTTGATAGTTTTTCTGACTAAGCTCCTCTAAATGTTTACGGATTGATATTAAATGCTCTTTCAGAAATTTCTGCTTTTCATCTTCATTTATAGCCGAAACGTATCTTTCGTAAGCAGTAAGACTCACTTTCGCATCTATAATAAGGTGTCGCTGCATTGGTAAATAAATAATCACATCCGGTTGAAATCTTTTGCCGTCATCTGTTTGGAGTGACTGCTGAACCATGTATTCCCGCCCCTTGGTCAGTCCCGATTTTTCTAGAATGCGTTCCAAGATCATTTCGCCCCAGTTCCCCTGTACTTTTGATTCTCCTTTTAGAGCTTTTGTAAGATTATGCGCCTCCTCTGTTACTAATTTATTCAAATCGGTCAAAGATCTTATCTGCTCTGAAAGAGTCGCGCGCTGTTTATTCTCATCAATATAAAAATGTTCGACCTTTCGTTCAAAGTCCAAAAGTTTTTCTCTTAATGGATTCAGAATCATATTCAGCTGCTCCTGGTTTTGCTTTACAAAATGACTTCCTTTTTCTTCCAATAGCCTGGAGGCCAGATTCTCAAAATCAAGCCTCATATGCTGTTGCATTTTTATAAAATCATTTTCATGGAGTTCAGCCTGATCTCTCAGTGTATCTATCATTTGCTCTTGTGCAGACAGTGCTTTATTCAATTCTATTATATTCTTTTCTTTATCAGATAACTTCTGTTCTGAAGACGATAACTGAGCTTTTGTGTTATCCCAAATTTCCTTCAGGATAAATTTCTCCTTTATTTCTGCCTCGGACAGCGCATTATTCTTAACATTTCTGAATACAGCCAATGCAATAAAATAGCCCAATCCCAGCCCAAGTAATGCCCCCGAAAAAAGAAAAATCAGTTCCATTGTAAAAACATATTCATTTTTTTGTACTTTTGTTAGATAGTGCTTCAATGATGTTTTTTAATATTATTTAAAGCCGTTTTTTAGAAAAACCGTTTTTTGATTATGTTTCCCAGCTTAACATTGTCATCAAATAAAGGATAATATCATCAAATATACTACACCTTTTTGAAAAATGCCACTTTTTTAGTCGGCTAAAGTTATCTTTTTCAAAAAAATCGATTTTTTTAATTTTAATTCGCAAATTAATAAAATATTTTTCTATCTTTGCCACCCTTAAGAGATAACCAGTATAAAAAATATAGTCATGAACGAATTGTTAAAGTACGTACAACAGCAGACAGCTCGCGAAATCAGCAGCTTCGACTTTTTCAAACCCGGAGATAATCTTTCCGTTACATATAAAATCATCGAGGGTGATAAAGAGCGTGAACAGACATTCCGTGGTACAGTTATTCAAATTAAAGGTACAGGTGTAACGAAGACTTTCACCGTACGCAAAATCTCACACGGTGTTGGTGTAGAGCGTATTTTCCCTTTCAATGGTCCAACTTTAGTAAAAGTTGAGAACCTTCAGAAAGGCCGTGTACGTCGTGCACGTCTGTTCTATCTCCGCGCAGCAATTGGTAAAGCAGCCCGTGTTCGTGAGAAAAAATTCGTTAAAAAACAGGATACAGCACTCAAAGGCCTCAAACGCAAAAACAACTGGTCTTGGGATAACGAGAAAAAATTCGGTTAATTAAAGGATCCAATCCTACAATTAAAGTTTTTTCAAAGATACAAGGTCGCCTTCAAAAGAGGTGACCTTTAATTGCTTTGAAAGGATAACGAAAGCATTTGTATTTACACCTGCAAATATCTATAAATACAAGCGGATAAAGGTTTTTGACCTTTATCCGCTTGTATAATGAAATTCAATAGCATAGGAATTAACTTGTCATTCTCTTTAAAGCTTCTTCGATATAAGAAAAGGTAGAAAGCAGCTCGGGCTTTCCGTCGACAACAGCGATGTTGTGCTCAAAATGTGCGGAGGGTTTAGCGTCTGCAGTGACGATAGTCCAATTATCCGCAGTTTTCAGCACTCTGTGCGTACCCATATTGATCATTGGCTCGATAGCAATTGTCAGTCCATTTTTGATAATTTTACCCTGCCCCTGTCTGCCAAAGTTAGGCACTTCAGGTTCCTCATGCATGCTTTTTCCAAGTCCGTGACCGACCAACTCCCTAACAACCCCATAGCCGTTAGATTCGGCGTAAGTT
>JBIKQC010000558.1:0-2949 GCA_044349855.1 Saprospira sp. | reverse complement strand
CGATGGGTTTTGAAGTGCATGATATTTAAAAAAAGAGGAAAGATATAAGGAGTTAGTATGTAAAGTTGTTTGTTCTTTGTTGATTGTTGTTTGTTGTTATTCTCAGATAAACTGATATCTGATTGTCTGACATTCTGACAAAGAGCGAAAGAATGGCCCGTAGCTCCTAAAGCTAATAACTTACTAGCCGTTTCTGATAATCTGATATCTGACAATCTGATATCTTACAAAACACTAAAATGAGCGACTGTGCTGTAATAATTCCTGTGTACAAGGCAGACATGACTGCCAACGAACTGCTCTCGCTGCGCAGGGTTATTCATGTGCTCATCAGTCACCCGCTAATATTGTGTGCGCCTACTGGTCTGGATATTTCAGCCTATATCGTAGAATATCAGGGTTTTCGGGTGGAGTATTTCGATAAGGAATATTTTGAGAGCATCGCCGGTTACAACCGACTCTTGTTATCGCCCATATTTTACGGCCGTTTTCAGGCCAATGAGTATATTCTTATTTATCAGCTCGATGCCTATGTTTTCAGAGATGAGTTGGATCTTTGGTGTAACAAAGGTTATGACTATATCGGAGCGCCTTGGGTAGTTTCCCCACCCAAACATCCCGAAGCTAAAAAGCCAAGGTTTGATATGGCGAAGATGATGCTCGGCAAAGTCGGCAACGGCGGATTTTCTCTCAGAAAAGTGAAAACACATCTGCGGGCATCAAAAAAACTGGGTTTCCTAATCCGCTTTTTTCCAAAAAATGAAGATTTTTTCTGGTGCTGCATTGCGCCCAGATTTATAAAATACAAAAGACCGACTTTGACCGAAGCGCTCGGATTTTCCATCGAATTGGCCCCTTCTCTGGCTTTTGAACAGAATAAAAATAAAATCCCGTTCGGCTGTCATGCCTGGGAGAAATATGAACCTGAATTTTGGGAAGATTATATCCCCGCGAAAGATGAAAGATAATATGCGAATGCTGCTTACTGCAATTTTAGCCTCTATACTATTTACCGCCTGCTCTTCAACCGCTGAGAACAAAGGCAATATTTATTATTTTTCCGAATTCAGCAAGGGAGAAAGAATGAGCATTTACGAGGGCAGCAATACAGTATTAATGGTTGCTTTAGAGAAAACAGAACCTGTAAAAGGAAAGAAGACGAAAATGAGCGGTAAAACGATCTTTATTACTTTCAAAAAGCCTCATCAGCTGATAAAAGGGGCAAAAATAGATTTCCCCAATCCTGATGTAGAGGTCATTATCTCTGAGTGGTCCGGGAAAGACAGTTTCAATTTAAATTTGAATCTAAAGGGCAGTCTGAAAGTAAAAGAACACAATCCCTATGTAAAAACTGTATTGAATCTTGAGGTTGAACTGAGAACCGGTTTTGACAGTTTCAAAAAGTACAGTCTTAATAATCAAGTTTTTGAATGTATTAAAAATTTTAAACGCTACAAAGGCCCCGAAATGCTGGCCGACTCTGTGGATGTGATGCTGAACAGCAATAACATCACAGCTATCAGTCTGAACGGTATCTGGAAAAGGGTAGGAGAGTACTTTTTTGATACTCAGATTGGGCGATGGATGGAAATTTTACACTTTAAAGAAGAACTCATTTGGGAAATCAGCAACGGGATAATGGTGAAACCTGCCAATTCAGAATTTAGACTCGACGGCGGCAGAATTTTCATCAATGATGGAAAGAGCAGTTCTGTCCAATATCTGATCAACAGTTTTAAAAATGACAGTCTGCTTGTTACGAATCAAGAATCTGCAGTAAAAACCAGATATGTTTTTAAAAGGTTGCAGTAGCATGTATTTGAAAACCCCTTTATACCTTCAATAAAGTATTGTTCAAGATCTTTGTGACTACCTTTCTTTTTTTACTTTCTAAACCTTCTTTTTAAGCACAGAAACACCATTTAATGGAAAAGAAACCCATAATATCTGAAAATGAAACAACCTTGTTCGCTACATATGGCACCGACATAACGATTATTAATAGAAAGGGCCGCAAAATAATAATCGAAAATATTTTCTTTTATAGACATTACGAAGACAAAGTAAAAAATATACTTCAAGATCTTGAAGAGCCCGTAAATAGGAAAAAGATAATGAATATGAATGTTTGTGGTGAATCACATGAATATTTAGCTGATTATTTGAGAGGACTATCATACAGCGGTGCTGATATGATTTCTGAAGACGAAACTGGATACTTTTACGATGTAATCTATGAGGACTTTGAAAGTTGGGATAAAAGTAAAACGCTTAAATATTCGCAATACTTATCATCTTTATTAAAATTCGATTTTGAATACGATGAGAGTATTGAAGACCTTAAGGGGTTTCTAATACCGAATTGTAAAATACGTGAAATCGAATCCTTAGTAATTATTAAATTTTACGTTTCTGATAATTAGATTTTATTGCAAAAATTATTTAATCAAAAGGTACTGTGCCATTATCTCAATTGATGAAAAGTGAATTATGATTATATTATTCATTTTTTTATATTCAATAAATCAATGAAATTATTAGCACATAAATTAAATCGACGAAGACAGCTTGTCCATTTGTCGAAAGCAGCAGCATATGGAAGCGTCCTTTTAGGTATAAGAACTAGACCTGGAAATTCAGTAAATGCAGCACATCTTTATTTGCATTTTCCGCGACAATAGTTTAAGAAGGAGGGTGTTTTAGGGGCAGATAAGATAAAAATGATTAGATATATAATTGGATTTTGTATAGAATGCGAATCAAGTGTTAAAAAAGGTCTTTTTTTTACATCAACGGTTTAGAAATATTTGCCATAATAATTTGGCAATATGGTATTTATACAAACAATGCGCAGTTTTAACAGGTCACCCCTACGGGGCTTAAAAATTTTGTTTACATCTTAATACTAAGAACAGGTCGCTCCTCTGGAGCGAAAAATGGCTCCGTAGG
>JBIKQC010000557.1:0-2951 GCA_044349855.1 Saprospira sp. | reverse complement strand
CCCCCCATAAGCTGAGCATGCAGTCAGCGGAAAGAAAAGACAGGCTCCGTCCGGTAGAAAGTATTTTGGTAACCCAATTAACTACTCCCAATAATCAGGCACCCTATGACCGTTTGGTCGAAAAGTATGGTGTCAGGATTGACTATAGACCTTTTACAGACGTTCAGCCTGTCACGGCTAAGGACTTCCGTAAACAAAAGGTAAATCTGGAAGAGCACAGTGCCGTTATTTTTACCAGCAAAAGCGCTGTAGATCATTATTTTCGCGTTTGCGACGAGATGAGATACAAGGTTCCTGCGGAAATGAAGTATTTCTGTATTTCAGAGGCTATTGCCCTCTATTTGCAGAAACATACCACCTACCGCAAACGCAAGGTATTTTTTGGCACAAGGACGCTTCAGGATCTTAAGCCGCACCTAATCAAACACAAGAAAAAGGAAAAATTCCTTTTGCCCTGTTCTAATCTTGGAAAACAGGCCTATGTGAGTTTTTTGCAGGAAAATGAATTTAACTACTCAGAGGCAGTAATGTACCTCTCTGTCAGTTCTGATTTGTCGGATCTTGAAAATGTTACCTACGATCTTCTGGTATTTTTCAGCCCAATCAGTATCGATTCTCTCTACGAGAACTTTCCTAATTTCAAACAGAATAACACGCGTATTGCCGCTTATGGCGATACTACCGCTCATGTACTTTTGGATAAAAAACTGATTCTTGACATCATGGTTCCCGATCCCAGAAATCCGCATATTACTTCAATGGC
This sequence comes from Saprospira sp., assembly GCA_044349855.1. GTDB lineage: Bacteria > Bacteroidota > Bacteroidia > Chitinophagales > Saprospiraceae > Saprospira. Next base: position 2,188 of record JBIKQC010000557.1, on the reverse strand, counting down.
TGAGGCGATTGAATGTTATATTAAGGAAGTGAGACAACTGGCCTAAGATAAAAGATAAAAGATAAAAGATAATAAACAATAAAGGCAAAAGAAGCGGTTCTTTTGCCTTTATTGTTTTTTGACAGAATATAATGATGTGGTAATCTGTGCAGATTATTACCCCAGCCTCAGCGAGGCGCAACATCGTTAGCACTGAAAGTGCAAGTAAGTTATACAAGCTTCGGAGAAGCGCAACATATTATTTTGAAAGTTTTTGTTTTTAGCAAAAGGGCGGCTTTAGGCTCCTGAAGCCGTCCTTTTTCTGATTCCAATTTCCTGGCTCCTAGTCACTATTTTTACAAGCCTCCAACAACACCTGCATATAGGCCAATCCTTTTTCACGGGCAAATTTTACATTGCGCTCGGGAATTGCATCAGGGTTGGGGTGGCTTTCCAATACCTTGTCCAGACTGGCTTCGCGCAAAATGTGCAGCATCGGGTAGGGCGAGCGGTTGGTATAATTCGCCGCATCATCCTTTGCCGTGTCGGCAAACAGATAGTTCGGGTGAAAGCTTGCCACCTGATAAATACCCTCGTATTCTTCGTCTTCCAAGAGGGCATCGGCCAGATCCAACAGATCCAGATAGTCGTCAAAATCCTGAAAAGCCAAAGGGAGAATCAGCAAAGTTGTTTCAGTATCAGGACGTTCATCCAAAAACTGCATTTCATAAAGAAAGTCCTCCAAAGCTGTTTCAATATCCAAAGCTGATGAAACAGCATAACGAATTCTGTTGTTTTCTACCTCTTTGTGTGCAAATGGACAGAAATTGAGCCCCACAACTACTTTTTCCACCCAGTTTCGGGTCTGTTTGATTATTTCTTCCTCGTTCGAGATCATGAGAATTGAGATATTAGACGTGAGATTTGAGATAGATTTTCAATATTTACCGGAGGCTGAAGCCACCGGCTCATCAAGGTGTTTGCTTCAGGAGGCTGAAGCCATCCCTTCGCTGTTTCTTATTAATATATTGCGCTTCTCCGAAGCTAATGTATGAATACGCATGACCTGCTTAATCACAAGATTCGCACATCCACACATCCGCACATCCGCACATCATTCCCCTTAACTCAGGTATCTGCCCACAATCGGCATTCTCCTGCCCATTCCGAAGGATTTGGAAGAAACACGGAGTACCGGCGGCATCTGCGCCCTTTTAAATTCATTGATATTCACCAATCGCAGTACTCTGCGCACCAATGCTTCATCGAAACCCATTGCGATAAGCTCTTTTGGCCCCATTCTTTTTTCAATATACTGATAGAGCACCTTATCGAGAATGTCATAAGGCGGCAGACTGTCAGAATCTTTTTGGTCGGGACGCAATTCGGCACTTGGCGGTTTTACCAGACTGTTATTCGGAATTACTTCAGCGTCTTTGTTAATATAGCGTGCCAATTCATAGACCTCTGTTTTGTACACATCGCCCAAAACGGCAAGTCCGCCCGCCATATCGCCGTATAGTGTGCCATAACCCACTGCAGCCTCACTTTTGTTGGAGGTATTGAGCAGTATGCTGCCAAATTTATTGGACATGGCCATAAGCAGCATGCCGCGGATACGCGCCTGAATGTTTTCTTCGGTTATTTCCGGTTTTGTTCCTGCAAACTGTGTTTTTAAGGCAGCTTCAAAAGATTTAAAAACATCTTCAATGTAAATGGTATCGTACTGTATATTAATAGTCTGTGCCAAAGTACGTGCATCATTAATAGAATGGTCGGAAGAAAACTGTGAAGGCATGAGCAACACACGTACATTAGCAGAACCCAAGGCTCTTTGTGCCAAAACGGCCACTACGGCTGAGTCGATACCGCCGGAAAGGCCAAGAATGGCTCTTTTTAATCCAAGTTTGCCGAAATAATCGCGAATGCCCATGACGAGCGCATCGTGAATTAGGGCAATTTTTGTACTTGGCTGTTCTCTATGTTCCTTTCCCTGCCAAACATCGGCCAGATCGTATGTGCGTACACATTCTTCAAAAAATGGCATTTCATCAAAAACATTCCCGTTGGGAGACATGACAATGGATCCGCCGTCAAAAATCAGTTCTGTTTGTGAACCGACATGATTGACATAGAACATCGGTACATTGTATCGGGCAACATTGGCTTTCAGTACATTTACCCGATTATCGGCATGATCAAAATTGAA
>JBIKQC010000556.1:0-2959 GCA_044349855.1 Saprospira sp. | reverse complement strand
ATTTGTACCCAACCTGATGCGGGTAAGAAGTAAGGTGTGATAATATCAAAACTTGAGGTACGAATTTTTAGCTGACGATTTTCTGAAAAGAGATGATAAGGGAAAGTATTTGTTGGTGGGGCTAAATATACATGAGTTCCAGTTGTGTTATTTAAATTTACCCACATTGAAATGGTCATGTTAGCTAAGTTGAGAGATTTATTAAGACTTACAGAAGACCAATTTCCCCTGTAATGTGCTGAATTGGTAACGCCAAATCTATCTGAGTTGAATGATGCCGGTGTGTTCACAGTTTGATTCAGAACTCCATGATACGCCCCCCTTAACAAATGATCTTCATTGTTATTATCAAAGGTGTAGACTCTGGAAGGTTGTGGGGTGGCAACGGGAATTCCCATATATACTTCATCACTCAGTAATGAAAGTGTACTGTTGCATCTAGCAGCGATAAGACAACGGTACAAAGCAAAATCGCTCTGTTGAAAGTTGCTAAAATTTAAGGTGTTTGAAGTAGCACCAGGAATATCTAGTCCATTTTTTTGCCATTGATAAGTCACACCGCCTGAGACAGTAACAGAGACTGATGAAGAAGCTCCAATTTGAACACATTGACCTAGGGGTTGATTCGTAATTACAAATGGACTATTATTTAAAATGTTAATATCACTGAGTGAAAGTGCCGAATTATAAAAACGTACTTCATCTATAACCCCTGAAAATGGCTGATTACCTGTAACCGATATACCTGAAATTCCAGTGTTCGCATAACCATTACCTATGATTATTATATTTGAGTTTCCTGGATTAGGTGTTCCACTCAAAGTGGTAACTTGACTACCGTCAAGATATACGGTTTGATCATTAGTAGTATAAACCAAGGCTAGGTGATGCCAATTCGTATCAATTGTAATCCCTGAGGACCAAGGAAGAGCACCCCCTTGATACATCCAGCCTCCAAGAACGCCATCGCTGCCTATGTATGCCAATGGATTCCAACTGCCTGGAGTTGCCTGCTGATAGCTCAACAACATACCTTTGCTTGTAGTGGAGCCTCGCTTGAACCACAGAGAAATTGATTTGTTTTGACCGTTACCTAGAATAGTTTGTCCAGTTGGTGCCGAAACAGTCACATTTGATGATGTGCCATTAAAGGAAAATGCAGTATTCGCTTGATTGAATCTATTAACTACGCTAGTTAGATCCGAGCCGATGGCATTATAATTATTTCCACTAATATCGTTGGTGCTATTACTATTAAAAGGATAATGAGCAGTTAGACCACCGATATTAATTGATCCGGATTCTGTTATGTTGACGCCTGATGAACCACTGCCACAGGTGGAAGTGACTTCTACACTGTAATTGGCAAAATCACCTGAAACGGAATTAGCTATTTGTAGATTTGAGGAAGTTGCTCCGGAAACATTCCCAACATTGGTTAAATTAATGCCATTTTTCTTCCATTGATAAGCTGTAATGGATTGCCCTGACCTTACTGTAAAAGATGCGTTGAGGTTTATTGTCTCACCTTGACAATAGACACTTGTACCTGTAATATTTGAGGATAAAAAGCAACACGATTTCCCATCAACCCAATTAGAAGTTGAACCGTTTAGTGTAAAATTTGCTAAAGTACCGTGATAGTTGTTTCCTGATTGATCCAATAAATTAGTGACTCCAACATTATTTCCTTGAGGAATTCCCTGGTTAAAATTATAAGAGGCTACTAAATTGTTTGTGGGTGTTGAACATGAATTCACCGAAGACAAAATCTCAGTAGGAGTCAAGATTCTGTTATGGATTATAACGTCATCAATATTTCCAGTAAAAAGTTGTCCATTTGTATTATGCCCGATAGAATAATTATTAACCAAGCTATTTTGGCCCGGGTTGAATATTCCAGCCGCTACACCATCAATATAAAACTGCCCCGAGTTAAATGTTCCGTGAGTAAAGGTGACGGCAACATGATGCCATTGGTTGTCATTCAATGCACCGGGCGCTAAAGAAAATTGACCTGTAGCCCAATTATAAAAGGCCAACTGATTATTGTTCAAAAACAGGCCATGAACCCCTGAACGTACAAAAATTGCTCTTACTCCCGAACCATCAGTTGTTTTTATCCATGCCTGCAGGGTAAATGATGAAAGTGGACGGTTCACACCGGCAGGAAGATCCACTTTATCATTTACCCCATCAAAATGAAGTGAATTTTGGTTTTGGCCAAAAGAAATAGTTTCTGACAGTAGCAGAAAACAAAGTAAAATTAGTTTTTTCATGTTGATTTGGTTTGATTTTATTCGCAAAAATAAAACAGTAGTCACTGAAATGCAATAATGACTTTGTGAACAGCAGGTTTGAGTTTGTTAATGGGAAAAACCCCTTCTCACCATTTGGTAAAAAGGGGTTTTGCCTATGTAAAAACTACTTGATTATTGCTTGATGAATTTCATGGTTTGTCCTTCAGTTGTGCGCAGATAATAAACACCTGTTGTAAAATGCGTTGCGTCAAGAACAGTTTCTCCTTCCAATTTCAATGTGGCAATGACTGTGCCGTTGGCAGCACTGACCACCGCATTAGTTGGTTGTGAAACCCTGATCATCAGCATTCCGCATGTAGGATTCGGATAAACAGTCAGAATTTCCTTGGATAACGACTCCAAACTCGCTGAAGGATTGGATGGTACCAATCGCCCAAGTGCTGGGTAAATTGTTCCACTGTTGAATATGAGCTTTGTATTGTTGGCGTTCCCTCCAGAGGATGGCGAGAAATAGAACCAATTTATATTGTTGATATTCATAGTGTTATCAGATGTGTACACCGGTACAACATCAGATTCATCTGGTTGAAACGGCAGAACCTTCGCAATCATTCCCGTATTCGTTCTGCCACTAAGTAAGTATTCTCCCGGTGTATATGGACTCTCTTTAATATCGGTAAAATTGTAATTTGTTGATC
>JBIKQC010000555.1:0-2974 GCA_044349855.1 Saprospira sp. | reverse complement strand
CATTGAATAAGCCTGCAGTTCAACACAGCGTTGTATTGTTCCTGCTAAAACTGCCTCCGTCATTTTTCTGAAAAGGACTTCCCATTCCTTATTGTTTTCCAAAAGAAATTGAATATCAGAATAACTGATTGCGTAAAATTTACTGGCATTCATTGCCTGCAGACAAAATCGGGAGGGCTGCTGACTGAAAAATGATTCAGGTACTCCGCTGGGAGATGGCGGGTAAGAAAAAGCGATAATATGCTGTTTGTCATTATGGTAGTAAAATGACATTTGCACGCCTTCCAAAACTAGAAGCATCTCCTTCTGAACTTCCCCTTCCTTTAACAGAATTTCTCCGCGATCAGCCGATTTTTCCCTGCACTTATCCATAAATAGGGCATAGCTGCTTTCGCTTAAGGTCGAAAATTGGCGAAAAAAACTCAAATAATCCATTGGTTTTCTGTACTGATATTCGGTAGCCCGTTAATCCTTTCTGGTAAAAATTATTTCAAAACAGTCATTGCATTCTTCTTTTAGAATCAATCCATTCTCTTCATTGAATTCAATAGAGAAGGTACTGTTTACTGTAGTATGATCCTGATTGCCCAAAAATAGTAAATCTACTTCTCCGGTTTTGTAAATTGAGGTTCCCTTTTCTACCCAGTAAAAATTGCTGTGCAAGGTTGCGCTGTCTCTATAATGCGTAAATATTCCATTTTTTTGAAACAGATAACTTTCGTTATAGCCTTCAGAGCTTGGCGTAATGGTCGAACCAATAAGTCCTCCCGTTGAACGAATCCAAGCCCATTCGCCTACCAGGCGTTCCTCAATTATTTTAATATCGTCTTTTTTACAGCTGTTAAAAAAAGTAATTGAAAACAAAAACAGGCTGAGGGATAGCAGGTATTTCATTGTATATATACATTTGACTTTTCACTTTACAATGCAGGTATCAGCACAAAATTATCAGAAATATTTAAACTATTTCTGAATAATAAGATGATTGTTGTCACTCAATTCTTTTTTTGCTTTTGAACTTTTGTAAAAGCAGGTGAGCAAAACGTCCAAGAGGCAAAATGCAAAGAATTCTTTGAATGTCATAATGCGGAGAGGAATTGGTGTTAGATCATTGGAAGACGGATACTTTTATTGATCAGCAGACAACTATTTGATTGTCTGAAAATATTTAGTAGAGTTCTCTATTGAAAAACGTGGCTATTGTTAAACAGGAACAGATTTTTTAAAAATAATTTTATGTTTTTTTGGAATCAAACAAACGTTTGGTAAATTTGTAGTCTCCCAGACTTTATAGGTTTTAAAACCTATAAGGTCTGGGGCTAAAAATGATAAAAAATGGCTGTTAAAAAAATTACCAAAGAAGAAATTGTCCGAAATGCCATTGAGCTTTTTCGTAAACAGGGGTACAACGGTACTTCCATGAACGATTTGGCACAGGCATGCGGATTACAGAAAGGTAGTTTTTATCATTATTTCAGCTCTAAAGAGGCTTTGATGCGTGAAGTATTGAATACCCTGCATCAATATTATAAAAATAAGATTTTTTCATTGGCCTATAATGAAGCGTTTTCGGCTGCAGAAAGAATGGAATATTTTTTCAAAAAACAGGAGCCCATTTTTACCAAGGATCTGACCGGCTGTCTTTTTGGAAATATCACATTAGAAACAATTAGTGTTGAAGAAGAGTTCAGATCAGTTATTCAAGCTTTTTTCAGCGATTGGATAGCCGCATTTAAACATATATTTATTGCTGATGGCTGTACAGACGAAATGGCATGTCAGTTGGCTAAACAAAGTGTCATGGAAATAGAAGGGGCGCTTATGATGATGCGCGTTTTTGAAGATGTAGAGATATTAAGACAGGCCTGTGTTTCGGTATTGAAAAAATTTAAAAACTAATTACCAAGTACCCTCTACCAAGTACCAGGTACCTTTTTTAATTAACCATTAACAATTAATGCGAATCAAGGGTTGAAATATATTGAAAAGTATTGATTTTATTTAAAAAAACTAAAAATTACGAGCCGAAGGCACCGTTTCAGAACGTCGGAAGCACCAGCATATAGAATTGGACCTTTCGAGTATAGTGCTAAGCCTGAAAATTCAATAAAAAAGCAAAAAATCTCAGGCTGAAGGATAGTCTGGCCGATTCTGGTTTTGGGGGTTATATGATTGAACGACCGTACGACCCAACACTCCCCCAAAAATGCATTGGTTCCGACTTGATTTTTTGTTACTTTTGGATCAAGGCAAAAGTAAAAAAGAGCCCGCGGCAGCGTTATGCGATTTGAACTTGTTTCAACACTTGATTGGCATTATTAACAATTTACATATATTTTTCACCAAATAAACATTTTTACCAAAAGCATGAGCAGACGAATCAACAAAGTAGCAGTACTGGGTTCGGGCGTAATGGGAATGGGCATTGCAGCCCTTTTTGCCAATATCGGCCTGGAAGTGGTAGTGCTCGACATCGTACCGTTCGACCTGAGCGAAGAGGATAAGAAAAATCCCGCAAAGCGCAACAGAATGGCAGCGGCAGCGCTGGAAACAGCTGTTAAAGCCAAAGGTCTGGAACCTTTCTATGATGCCGATTATGCATCACGCGTAACTATCGGCAACTTCGATGACGACTTCGGTAAAATCGCCGACTGTGATTGGATTATAGAAGTAGTTGTAGAGCGTTTGGATATCAAAAAACAGATCTTTGAAAAAGTGGATGCTATCCGTAAAAAAGGATCTTTGGTCACTTCCAATACCTCCGGTATTCCAATTCACATGATGAGTGAAGGACGCAGTGAGGATTTCCAAAAACATTTCTGCGGAACACACTTCTTTAATCCACCACGTTACCTGCGTTTGCTGGAAGTAATTCCAACCCCGCAAACTGATGCAGAAGTTGTGAATTTCTTCATGGAATTCGGCTCTATTTTCCTGGGCAAACAAACTGTATTGTGTAAAGATACCCCTGCAT
>JBIKQC010000554.1:0-2990 GCA_044349855.1 Saprospira sp. | reverse complement strand
TTATGTGTAATGGGGCACCGGTTTCTACCATGAATGTCTCTATTTTCAGTTTGCCGGGCATGACCTTGCATTCTCAGCACAACAGTGGTTCTGACGGCACTATTGCGATTACAGTTCCGGGAGATTATTTGATAGAAACGCAACCGACCGGCGCGGGCAACATGTACAATTGTATCGACTGCAAAAGAAAGGTTTGTGTAACTGTAACTCAGGCTATGATTGATGCCTGTGTTGTGCTTCCTATTTCACTTCAGGATTGGTATGGCAATGCACTGTTAACACGAAATGAATTACATTGGAAAGTTGCTACCGAAACTGATTTGGATTATTATGACTTGCAACGCAGTACCGACGGTCAGACTTTCGAAACGATTAAAACTGTCGATGCTGAGGGCAGCGGTCAATATTCCTATCTGGACAAAGAAGCAGCACAGGACTGGATCTATTACAGATTGGTAACAGTTTCATTGGATGGCAGTGCCGAAACTTCCAATATTATTGTCGTACAGCGTAACGAAGCAAATGAAGGTTTTTTGGTTTATCCTATCCCAGCAAAAAATATCCTCTCCGTGCAGTTTGAAAATGAAGCTGCCTCATCAGAAGCAATAATTGAGATTTTAGGACTTTTGGGCAATAAATTGCTCGAATATAAATTCACACTTTCTGTTGGAATTAACAACATGGACATACCGCTTCATAAATTACCTGCAGGATCCTATCAGCTGCGTATGCAGACGAATAAAGGGGTTTCAAGAGCTGTTAGAATACAAAAATTGTAGTGGACTTGGTTCTTGATAGAGGGTACCTTTATGCGGTTGAGTATTTTTGCCTGATTATTATTATTCAGCAAAGCCGAAAACTCCGCAGGATTTAAAAAACCCCTCTTAAAATTGAAAATTTTTAAAGAGGGGTTTGGCGTGAGTCAAAACAATTTCACAGGCCATCAGTTTACTGGCAACTGATTCACTTTTTTAAACCTCATAAACCCTTACCTTCTTTGTTTTCAACTTAGTATTGTCAACAAAAGTCAGCAATTGATTTATCTTTGATTTTTTTACGGCTACAAAAGCACAATCCTGTTTCAATTCAATCACACCCAATTCATCTTTGCCCAATTTGCCCTGTTTACAGAACAGCCCGGCGATGTCCGACTTTGAGATTTTATCTCCCCGTCCTCCGGAAACAAAAAGTGTTGACCATTCCGGTGCATCAGGAACTGCAGATTCATTTAATTCAAAAATATCAGGCGTTCCGATAAAATCGGGTAAAATTTCTCCGGCACCCTGCAGTACATAGGCAGTACCTTCACGATGCATCCTTGCAGTACGACCATTTCGGTGTATAAATTCCTCTTTTTTTGAAGGCAGGTGATAATGTAAAATAAATTTTATCTCAGGTACATCGAGACCGCGTGCAGCGAGGTCTGTTGCTACAATTAATTGCAATGTTCCGTTTCTGAATTTAATCAGCACCCGCTCGCGATCCTTCTGCTCCATGCCGCCATGAAAACAGCCGTGCGAGACATTTTTTTCGGCCAAAAAACTGCTCACCCTGTCAATACTGTCTTTGAAATTGCAAAAAATAATTCCGGGCTTATTGCCCAGATTGCAGAGTGCCTGATAAAGTGTTTCCAGTTTGTCTTTGGAAGGAGACAAAATGGTTTTTATATTCAGATTCTCATTATTTTCCTGAAGATAATCGATAATCAGCGGCTTTGAAATACCGATGAATTCAGGGATTTTAACGCCCTGCGTTGCTGAGGTCAGAATCATTTTCTCCGGTCTTGCCAGATAGGAAATAATTTCTTTCATATCTTCTTCAAATCCGACTTCCAGTGATTTATCGAACTCGTCCAATACCAACATTTTAATTTTATTGGTAAAAACAGTCCCTCTTCTGAAGTGATCCGCTACCCTGCCCGGTGTGCCGATAAGTATTGCCGGCGCATGTTTTAGCTCATCCTTGTCTTTGGCAATCGGCCTTCCCCCATAGACGGCATTGGCTTTGTATCCGCTGCCCATATCGCGCAAAACCTGTTCAATCTGTATAGCCAATTCCCGCGAAGGAACCAAAATCAGGGCCTGAACATCTGCAGATTTAGAATCCATTGCCTCTATGATCGGCAACAAAAAAGCTAGTGTTTTACCCGTTCCTGTGGGCGAAAGCAATACGACATCCGAAGAATTCTGAATGCCCAAAAGGGCTTCTTCCTGCATTGGATTTAGGGCTTCAATGCCCAATTTTGTTAATATTTCTTGTTGAGATTTCAATCTGGTATCAGGTATCAAGTATCAGGTACAAAGACCTTTTACTAATTATTTAATAGAATTTTTGTGGATGTTTAATCTTAACAAGTTAGTAAGAATCAGAACAACACAAAGTATATAGTTTTAATTTTGAGTTTTATTTTGAAGTTATCTTTTTCAAAAAAAAGCATCTTCAAATCCTCAAATTTTCAAATTATAGAGCTCACTCCGTTCGGTTCTCAAATTGAACTCTATTCCACATACAACACCAAACCTTTCAGATAACTGCCTTCCGGATGGAAAATACTGACCGGGTGATCCATCGGCTGTGAAACATGCTGCAGAACTCTCACATTGCGTCCTGCTTCAATTGCAGCCGCAGTTACAGTTCCATAAAACAACTGTCTGTCAACTACCTGTGAGCAGGAAAAGGTCATGAGAATGCCGCCAGGAGCGACCTTTTTCATACCTTCTATATTCAGTCTTTTATAACCCTGTATTGCCTGATGCCGCTTGTCCATACTTTTAGCATATGCAGGCGGATCCAAAATCATTACTTCGTATTGCTGATCTGTATTCTGTAAAAACTTCAGCACATCCTGCGTATGAGAACGGTGCTTATCTCCTGTAAAGCCATTGATTTCTACATTTCTGTCCACCAGATCCATTGCTTTGGCTGAACTGTCAACAGAATCAACCAATTTTGCACCTGCATTAAGTGCATATATGGAGAATCCTCCGGAA
>JBIKQC010000109.1:0-10542 GCA_044349855.1 Saprospira sp. | reverse complement strand
TAAAACCTGGCGCTATATTATGGGATAATCTGGAATCAAAACTATTAGCTGCGTTTTATACTGCGCCAATATTTAAGGCTTTTTGGGAGGATGCTGCGGCTTTATGTAATGAAAATAGTTATTTCGCTTTTTTTACAGAAGTTGAAAAATCAGGACTGTCAGTAATTGGCCCTGCATTTTATCCAAATTATATTACAACCCCACCAACAAAGCAGTCCCAACCATGAAAAAACTATCCTTCCTGCTGCTCTTGTTCTTAATCACATTCACCATGCCAAAATGAAAGAAGCTTTGACTAAACTTAGTAATGAGCTGAGTGCGCAAGAAATTGTTGACGAGTTTGAATCGATTGCTTCAAATTATGCAGATGAAAAAACGCTGGAAACCCATTTTAAAAACAATAAAGCTTTTTATAATTACGACCCGGAATCCCGCAAAAAGAAAGAAAATACTCCTGTTGTTGAAAATCAAAAAGAATTGAATATTAATCAATTAGAGACAAACGTGCTCGTTGAGAAAGAAAATCTGATTTTTGAATTTCCAAAACTTAATATAGCTGTACAGTCTCTATTTATTGAAATTGAGCATCCGAAATTGAATGTAACTTTTAAATCTATTAATGAAACACTTTACACGGTTGATTGTGATTCTAACAGCAATAGTTGGCAGTTTAATCTTACCAACAAATAAGCTGGCCATGTTTTAAGCCTTATAAGCTTTAGCCAATAGCCAATAATCGGCCAAAACCAATGCTGCCATTGCCTCTACAATTGGAACTGCCCTTGGAACCACACAGGGGTCATGCCTTCCTTTTCCGCTAATTTTTTTGGACTCACCCGCTTTATTCACTGTTTCCTGTTTGCGCATGATTGTAGCAACGGGTTTGAAGGCAAGCCGGAAATAAATATCCATACCATTGCTGATGCCACCCTGAATGCCGCCCGAATGATTGGTTTTTGTCAGTATTTTGCCATTTTCCGAATAATAAATATCGTTGTGTTCCGATCCGCGCATTGCTACGCCATCAAAACCGGAACCGTACTCAAAACCCTTGCAGGCGTTGATACCCAGCATAGCTGCCGCCAAAGCTGCGTGAAGTTTACCGAAAACAGGTTCTCCCAATCCGGCCGGGCAGCCCCTGATGACACAGGCTACAACTCCGCCAATAGTGTCGCCATCTTTTCTCACTTCCCGGATCAGCGCTTCCATCTCTGCTGCCTTTTCATTGTCGGGACAACGGACGGGGTTGCTTTCAATCTGAGAAAAGTCAGTATTTATATAGCCATTTTCTAATTTAATATTTCCAACCTGTTCTGTGTAGGCTGTTATATTAATACCGCTCTGCCTCAAAAGCAGTTTTGCTATGGCCCCTGCCGCTACTCTGCCTGCAGTCTCGCGCGCAGAAGCGCGTCCGCCGCCACGATGATCTTTGATGCCGTATTTTTCCCAATAGGTAAAATCGGCATGAGAGGGACGAAAAATATCTTCCCATTCGGCATAATCTTTTGAATTTGCATCCTCATTGGGAATGAAAATATGGAGGGGTGTTCCTGTAGTTTTTCCTTCAAAAAATCCGGAAAGCAGCTTGAAGCTGTCTGATTCTTTGCGTTGAGTGACTATGTTGGACTGCCCCGGTTTTCTTCGATCTAGTTCTGACTGAATGAATTCCATATCAATGGCTAGACCGGAAGGACAACCGTCAATAATGACGCCGATTCCCGGGCCGTGCGATTCACCATAGCTGGTGATTTTGAAGAGGTTGCCGAAGCTGTTCATGACTTTTTTTGCTTAGTTATATTTGTTCTGTCAAAGATATTACTCTAGAAAGAGAGTATTCGAATGTGAATTGGCAAAATGCAGCCAATTTCCAATAATTCAGAAATTCTTAAACATAAAATCTTATCATTAAACATTTTTTTGAGGGCACTAAATTTTTAACACTATGCAAAATATTGAAATACAATATGCTGTATATTTTTTAAGAAGAGGATTTGTTTTTGATGATTAATATGGCATGCTATGTCAACGGTTTTTGGTTATTTATATGACGATCCTACTCATAATTAAAAAAATGCTGATACCTGTTTGTTTCTGCTCGAGGCTGACCCCAATAATTGGGAATTACATTATGAGTTGGTTTCTGCCTATTTAAAATTGAAGCGGATAGAAGATGCTGAGCTTTCTTTGTCAAAGGCACATCAATATTTTTGATAAACCAGTGTTTAATCTTAAAAAAATAGTCCTTTGGTTTATTTCCCAAACGCTAAATGCAAAAAAATCGAGGGCATTAAAAAATGCCCCTTAATGCAACTATAAAATTACGACCCGGAGCATTTATTCCACTTGCAAAGGTTCTGTACTGTGTGTCGAAAAGATTGTCAACTCCAACCTGCAAAACAATGTATTTATATACTTTATAAGAAAATCTCAGATTTACACTAACCCAGGCAGGAATACCATCTGATGTGGCATATTGCAGGTTGTCCTCTCCGCTGTTACTGTAATCTTTAAGTTTTTTGGCGGCATTGTAAAGTACAAACATATCGGAGGAAAATCGGTCATGAGTGTAGTTGAATGAAAGACGTGCCAAAAGTGGAGCAATATGATCGAGCGGAACATCACTGCTATCTGTTTTTACTCGACCGTACTGATAGTTGAGCATAGCACGCATACTAAAATGCTCAGTCAGTTTAGCATTCAGTTGTGAAGAAAACCCCAAAATATAAGCTTCATCTTTGTTCTGATTTGCGTAAACGCGACTCATAGTTCCATCATAAAGAATGGAATCCTGGCCATTGAAACTGAAAGCATCAACCACTGCAATGTCAAAAAAATCGGTATAATAAAGTGCATTTTCAATGCTTACTTTATTATTGAAAATTTTAGCAATGCCAAGTTCATAATTGACAGTTTTTTCAGGTCGGAGTCGGGCATTAGGAACAATAACTCTACCTGGTGATGAATCAAAAATTTTGGTAAGATCATCCACATTTGGAACCCTGAACCCTGTTGAAACTATAGCGGATAATTTTAGATCTTCTCCGGGTGTTGCAATTAGTCCAAAATTTCCTGAATATACTGGTGTTTTCTGATTGATATCGGAATATGGGAGATTAAAAAGGTCCGTATCTTTGAGTGTAGAATTAAGGTATGTATAGCCAAATCGTAGTCCGTCAACCATACATATTACTTCGTTGATTTTCCAGGTATGTGATGCATAGATTGCAAAACTGTTCATGTTGTTTTTACCGTCGGGATAACGGGTAGAAAGTTTTCCGCTGGTATCGGCAACTATATCATGCCTTTTTGCTTTAGATTTAAGGAAATTTAGTTGAGAATCATACCCGAAACGGACTTCATGCGCATCTAATTTTTTTCTAAAATCGAGCTGAATGCCAATAACGTCCACGTTTTCAATCCTTTCACTTCTGTATCGGCTGTTGAAATTGCGGGAATATCTGCTTTCCTCCATAATCTGATAGTTAAGCCCCAGGTGAATCAGATCAAAAAAGCTGTTCGGTTTTCGGTAATTGGCGTTGTAGGCGAGCAACATTCTTGACTGAGGCCCATAATACCACTCGCCGTATCGAAGTACTGTTGAAGCCGAAGTTTCAGTCATTCGGTCATATCTGGGCACATTTCCGGAATTGGAAAATTGAAAATTTACATCGTGTTGCAGAAAATCATTCTGTCTGCAGATGATTTTCTGAATGATATCCAACTGAGTATAACCACTGCCAACCTGCAGAAACCTATTGCTGTTTTGTATGACAGTATCTCGTCCGTTGCCGAGGTATTGAGCATAATAAGGTCTTTCGCCGTAACTGCTTACGTAGAACGGATTTTGATTTTTACCGCTAATTAGATCACCTGATTCTGAAAAACTCAATGAGGTAAAGGACGCAATTTTTTGAGTTCCGTAGTTGAAGTTAAAATTTGCTGTCAGACCTTTATTGGCACTCTCATAGCGGATCAGTGCATTTCCGCCAATATTTACTTTTTCGTCACTGCCAAATTTGGGGCGCTGGCTGTATAGGTGAACTACACCTCCCAATGCATCTGATCCGTAGACAGTTGAAGAAGGTCCATAGAGTAGTTCTATTCTTTCTAAGCTGTTATTGTCGGTTTTTATAAGGTCCTGTAAATGTCCAGCTCTGAAAATGAGGTTGTTCATTCGAACGCCATCTATAACAA
Source organism: Saprospira sp. (assembly GCA_044349855.1). GTDB lineage: Bacteria > Bacteroidota > Bacteroidia > Chitinophagales > Saprospiraceae > Saprospira. The sequence goes on along the minus strand of JBIKQC010000109.1, from coordinate 6,348 downwards.
GCAAAATACGGCTTGCTTCAAAACCCCGAAGCATTGGGCTACCGCCACCCTGTTGGCTTCTCTGCATTTGAACACCCATACCGGAAAGTACATCAGCTGTTGTCATTCCTTGTGTCATTTGTATCTGTTGTATACTTATGACCTGAACCTGTTGAGCGACATTTTTTTTAAGTTCCTCTTCTTTGTTTACCGATATAACTACTTCTTCAAAATGGTAATTTGTCAGGCTGTCTTTTTCTTCTTGTTGGGCATAAGCCGAAATTGCACATAAAGTTATTAATATAAGTGATTTGTATTTTTTTGTTATCATGTTTTTATAATTCTGAATTCACGGATTCTTTAGAATCGAGACTTGATGTTAAAATAATGATAAAATAATGATCTGGGGTAATAATACGAAGTTAAACTGATAGATGGAATAGAAACCCTTTTTTTAGGTGAAAACATTCATGCCTGCTATATTTTGAAAGCAAAATTAGTTTTTTTGTCAGATTATGATGTTTTTTTATCAACGCTGATAGAAATTTGTCAGTTTCAAATGCTCACATTTAAACAATCCTCCGGAATGCCGAATGCATCGATAATTACATCAGCTTCATTTCTAATTTGAGCACAAAGTTTGTCAACTACATTTCTGATAGCTTTTGTTTTTGAACTATCCATATAATCCTGTTCCAGATACCAGGAAGCATTAGCCTCGATAGTATGCAAAGCAAAGAGGCTGCAAAGTCTTTTCAGTACGGGTTTCAGCGTTAGATCAGCGCATTTGTCAACTACCTCGGCAAATTGTTCCATGACTACACGCTCTCCATATGCTTTGGCCAAAACAATCAGGTGGTTTTGGCAGCGCATAAATGCCTGTTGGGGAGCAAGTCCCCGGCCGATATGTTTGCGCAGCCGTCCGGCAACAGAAACCGTGAGGTCGCGCTCCCTATACCGGAAGGCATGCAAGTGGAATTCAGTACTCAGAAGATGACTTTCATTCGTATTTCTGATGGCCCAGGGATTTTTCTCTCTTGCTGCCGATAGGAAGCGCTCAGCCAAAAATTCAGCGAAACCAAAGATGCCGCCTTCGCCCAATTCTTTTTGAAAGTCTGAGATTACCGATTTGGCAACAAGCTGCAACAGGACAGTATTATCGCCCTCGAAGGTTGTAAAAATGTCAGTATCGGCTTTCAGATCTGCAAATCGCATTTCAGAAAGATAACCTCTGCCTCCGCAGGCTTCGCGGCACTGTTGTATAGCCTCAGAACTGAACCAGGTAGCCAGGGATTTCAGTGCTGCTGCCAGAGATTCTACTTCGCGCAGATCTCTGTCAATGTTTTCGGAATATTGTTTTGTGAGGTAGGTCAAGGCAAAGTCGAAAGCGTATGCTTTTGCAAGCAGTGGCATGAGTCTGCGCTGGTGCGAAGGATAATCCAAAAGCAGTATTTCGGGTTGACCTTCTTCGCCAAACTGCCGCCGTTTTAGGCCATAGCGAATGGCTATGGTCAATGCTGTTTTTGCTGCACTCAGGCCTGCACGGGGCACACATACCCTGCCGCCAACCAGGGTACCGAGCATAGTAAAAAATCGGCGCCCTTCTTTTTCAATAGGGCTGCTGTATTTGCCATTTTCATCTATGTTACCGTATCTGTTGAGCAGATTGGTTCTTGGAATGCGGACCCGGTTAAAGCGGATACGGCCGTTATCGACACCATTTAGGCCCAATTTATAATCGCAGTCAATAATTTCAACGCCCGGCATGGTTTTTCCGTTCTCATCGCGAATGGGAACAAGAACGGCATGTACGCCATGATTGATGTTATCTACAATCAGCTGTGCAAAAACAACTGCCATCCTACCATGAGCGGCCGCATTGCCGATATAATCTTTTTGCGAATCGGGAGTAGGGGAGTGGATAATGATTTCATCTGTTTCATTATCATAGCTGGCCGTAGTTTCCAGGTTTCGGACATTGGAACCATGTCCGGTTTCTGTCATGGCAAAACAACCCGGAAGAGATAAATTACCTATATACTTCAGATATTTATTGTGGTGATATTCTGTACCAAGATTCAAAACTGCCCCACCGAAAAGACCGAACTGTACGCCAAATTTTACGGTCAGACTGAGATCGTGATAACCCAATGTTTCAAAAACCATGGCAAAAGCGCCCAAGTCATTTTTGCCTCCCGAAACTTCAGGATAGTGAAGCGCGCCAAATCCCTGATCGGCCAAGAGTTGAAGCCAAACAAGTACCTGTTCTCGATAGGATGACTTCTCACGCAGTGTGTTATAATTGAAAAGTGGATCTTGCAGCAGTTGAAAAACTTTTTTTCTGATTTCTCCATATCCATCATCGAGAATATCCTGCAGTTTTTTAGGATCGAAGGAAGTTTCCTTCAATTTTGAAAGAATAAGCGCATTGCGTTGAACTTCACTAAATAATTCGGTATGAGCTGACAAATTATTAATATTTATGGCTTTTTCCAATTCCTGCAGTGCGGTCAAAACATTTTCATTCAACCAATATAAATTATCTTCTCCAGCCTGAGACTTGGCCATTTCAATACCCAGTCCAGACAGACTCAGTTTTTTTTCGTCAGGTAATAAAGCTGCCGAATTGCGTATTGCTAAAGCCCAGGCAGCCATGAGTTCGTTAGTTGGAGGATTTTGCGGATTAGACCAGGCGCTTACCAGTTCTTTGTCTTCCTCGCTGAGCCATTCCGCATCCAAAAGTTTTGCCTCAATCAATGCAATTTCACTTGGGCCAAGCAGCGCATCAGACCAGGCAATATAAAAAAGCGGTAAAATTGAAGAAAGTTCAGGAGAAATAGTTTTCATAAGATAACATTATTGTTAGTACGTTTTTTGTAATTGGTCTAAAATTATTCTACAAAATGTTATAAATTCCAACAAAAAAATAATTTTTTGATTACATCAAATTAAACCACAAAAGTTGATTTTGGTCATATGGGCATAATTTCTTACAAATGTTATGAAACATTATTTATATATTTGATGCATCAAAAAACAATTTTTTGATTGAAGATATATTTACTGTGAAATTAATATTAAGTTTTTTCAAAGTAAAATAATTGTGGTTTTCAATAAAAAATGTAATTTTTAAAATTTCAAAGTGAAATAATCGTCAGGGGAACATTCTGAAATAAGAACTTTTAATGCCGATTAAATTGTTGGTTTTAAAAAATTATGCAATAAAATACTGATTTTTGAGTAAGAACTTTATGTCAAAATCAAATGAGCATTGATTATATGTATTAATATTTGTTAAAAAAATTGAAAATTAATAATTGATGAATATAAAATACTGTCTTATTAAGTTCGTTTAGTTATCTTTGGCATAATATTTACTCAATTAAATATCGCTATCATTTATTTTAGTTTTTGAAATTTCTTACTCTTATTCTTTACATAGAAAGTGTTAAAACAGTTAACAATAATTTATTTTAACTGTTTTGGATACGTTTTGAAAATAATCAATCAATTATCATACCCCTCATTAAACTACTAAACTAAGACGATGAAGTCCCATTACTTTATTGCATCTTTTTTCTTCTTGCTTTTCATTAGCTCCCTAAAGGCTCAAGTTGATCCTTTTGGCGGCGGCGGTGCTTTTGCTGAATCCCCATTCTCGAGCCCTGGTGAGCTTCCTGAGTTTAAACCTTTCGTACAGGGTCTAGACTTGAACAAAGTGCGAATAACTCCCATCGAGCCATTTGATCTTAAATCTCTTATAGACACTCGTAACCGTTTATTTATTATTGATACACGCGAACATAATGAATTTGACGTTAGTCATATAAAAGGTGCAAAAAGAGTAGGTTACAACAATTTTAGCGTTGAAAAAGTTTGGATGTTGGACAGAAATACAACGATCATACTTTGCAGCATAGACGACTCACGTGCCAAACATGTGGGAGCTTACTTGAAAATGATGGGCTTTGTGGATGTTCGTGTTATCTCTGGTAATATTATCGGTTGGGTTAATGCAGGTTATTCTCTGGTTGATAAAGACGGACATGCAACTACCAGTATAATGTTTGTTAATAAAGAAGATGCCAAAAAATTAAAAAAAGGAAAAGGTAAAGCAGTTTATCCGGACTAGAAAAGAGTGTTGCACAATACCAAAAAATGTATTGACTCTATTTGAAGCGTAAATACCTTTTATATCTTTAAATATAAGGATATTTAATATCTGTAAGGAATAAACCTGAAGCAGGTGCTGACCATGCCTGTTCCAAAGACAGCTGATTATCTAAAGCTGTACGCAGATCTTCCAATAATATTTTCCCCCTACCTGCATTCAGGCACATGCCTACAATAAGGCGTATCATTCCTCTCAGAAATCTGTCAGAGCTGACATGATATTGCCATTGCCAAGTCTCGAACTGCCATTCTGAGCGGCGCAAGTCACAACGTCTAGTTAGAGTATCGGTATTAGCGAGGCAGAATGTATCAAATTCTTTATATTCCAAAAGCAGAGCAGCAGCTGCTTGTATCAGTTCCTTATCCAGATTTTGAGCAAATGGACAGTAATAAGCTGTTTCCTGTCGGAAAGGATTGGGTCGCAGATCGATATGATAAACATAACTTCTTGAAATAGCATCAAATCTGGCATGTGCCCGGTCTTGTACAGGAATACAGCGATGAATGACAATGTCTTTTTTTAGAATGCCGTTCAACGAATAAACCAGATTATGAGGCAATAGTCCTTCAAAATCAAAATGGGCAAAATACTGCAATGCATGAACACCTGAATCAGTTCTACCGCAACCTGTTAGTTCCACATGCTCCTGTCTCAGCAAAACAGCTAACGCACGTTGAATTGCCTCTTGTATACTTGGGGCATTTGGTTGTATCTGATAACCGTTGTAACGTGTACCATTATAGGTAAGTTCCAGAAAATATCTTGACATTTCGGGATCTATTTAGTAGCTGATTGAATGAATCTGTTTGCTATTATAACTTGAATGCGGGAATCAAAAATATAGACAATGATAGCTATAGATGTCCCCAATAAAGCCCCGGCTAATACATCGCTTAGAAAGTGTTGCCCCAAGTAGATACGTGCTGTTCCTGCAAGCATAGCCGGCAATAGGAATAATTGTTTGATATACAATGGTCTATGGATAATAAATGCAAGAATTCCATAAAGTGCAAATGCTGCCGTGGCATGTCCTGACGGAAAGCTTGTAGTATAGCTGCTTACCAATTCAACTCCTGGCACAGGCTGTAGCAGTTCAGGCCGTTTCAGCGTTTCTAAAAAGTAAATGGCAGGCCTTGGATATCCAAAAAAATGTTTAAAAAAATGACTGCATATTATCGAAAAAATCCCACACAATAATACTGGGATTGACTTTTTCCAAAGTTTGAATAATAAAAATATTAAAATACATAAAATAAAAATACTGGCTTCTCCCAGATAATTGGCAATCTTGAAGAAAGTATTCATGAAAGCTGTTCTGTTAGCAGAAAAGAATGCCAATTCCTCTCCTTTGTTATTGAAAAACAAAAAGAAAAGCCCTGAAAGCATAAGCAGTAAAAAAGGTATCAGATAATATTTGTTATTATCAATAAAATCCTTCATTTATTTAGAATTTCTTTTGAAAATATTGGCAAAGAATTTTCTGATGCTGACAAATGAAATCATTCTTGAATCATTCATGGCCTTGATGCTAAGGAAAACCGCAATTGGAAATAAAGACCAAATAGGTAACCAGGTGCCCAGCCAGGTAGGCCACACAAGACTGGTTGCCAGTCGTTCTCCTGTGAGGTGCAGTACAAAAAATCCCATGAAGAAAATGAATGAGATGAATATTGGCCAGCCGAAACCGCCTTTCCGGATGATAGCACCCATAGGAGCCCCGATAAAGAGAAATAAAATACAGGCAATAGAAAATACAAATTTCAGGTGTATCTCATTTTCATGTGCAGCAATCTCTTCCTGAAATCGTGGAAGACTGCGCACCATGTTATCCGATTGAGTTTTTATATTACGCGCATAGCTTTGCGCCCGTTGAAATACATCATGCTTTTCTTTAGCGTCGATAAAAGTTGCAAATTGTGTAAATTTGCCAGTTATGGGCTTATGTGTTCGCTCGTAGGGAATGTAAAGTCTCTTCAGTGGAGCTTTGGCGGTATCCTGTGGTGCCAGACCGATTCTTCTGAAATGATAGAAATTGTCACAGCCTTGTTGAGTTTCAACCACACGTCGGTCCCTTCTTGCCAAGATGGAATCTATTCCTCTAATCAACTGATTCAATGTAAGGAGGGAATGATGATTTTTGAATAAATCCTTGTCTGTTTCAGAAAAGTTGAATTCGCTCATATCCAAAATCGTAC